>DASPRL010000030.1 GCA_035624475.1 Terriglobales bacterium | reverse complement strand
TTGGGGACGAAGTGGCCGTCCATGACATCCACGTGCAGCAGGGTGGCCCCGCCCTCGACCGCGGCCTGGGCGTGCTCCCCCAGGCGGGCGAAGTCAGCCGACAAAATCGAGGGCGCCAGTTCGAGGGCAGGCTGTCCGCGTTCGCGCGACATCGCAGCTAATCCTATCACGCGGGCTGCGGTGGAACGGAGGTCCGGAGCACGGAAACTCTCCCTTTGGCAGACTTGGCCACTGAGCCATATCACTTCGGCACGCGTTGGCGTACCATCTGTACGTGAAACGGCTCTCCGCCAAGATGAGATGCCCCACCTGTAAACAAGACTTCTCTCTAATCCTGAGTCTGTGCCCTAACTGCGGCGGGAAACTGAAGCACGTAACTTCCGCATACGGCAGATCGAAGGGCGACAGGGCAACGAAGAGGGACCACGGAAAACGCTAGGAGGGACGCTAACGTGTTCCGTGAAGGTTTAGGAGACTCCTGCACCGCTAGTGTTGCTTCTGCTGCTCCGTACCGCTTTCAGGTATGGGATTGCCCTGGGCGTCCCGATGCGACTTGACTACGGGTTCAGTGGGGCAAGCCATGGCCAGGGCCCCTGCGGTCTTCCAGTAGTCCTCTCCAGCGTCGAGAAGGCAATTCTCGCCGGTAGCAGTATCTTCTCTCCAGACGCCAGGGTAATACCGCTCGAACCGGTATCGGCCTACTTGTTTGCCTAGGTCAGCGTCGGCTTTCAATTGCCTGTATTCGGCCTTGGACAGGATGACCTGTTGAGACTTATCCACAATCTCGTAGTCGCCGCATCCTATGAGGGGCAAGACCGCCAAAAGAGCCAGTGCCAATCCGACTCTTCGCATGGTTGTTGATCTCCTAGATTGATCGAGAGAGTATAGCGCGGGTGCGGCTGCGCTAGGTTCGCCGTGGGCCGCGCCGCGCGAGGAGTGCGCCGCCTAGGGCGTGGTCACCAGGGGCAGCTCGACAAAGCTCTCCTCCCCGGGAGCGTGGTAGACGCGCTGCGTGGCCTTCCGGTAGTCCCCCGGCTTGGCCCAGAAGATGTTGGGGACGAAGCTCTGCGGGTTGCGGTCGTAGAGCGGGAACCAGCTCGACTGGATCTGCACCATGATGCGATGGCCGGGCAGGAAGACGTGGTTGGCGGTGGGCAGCTCGAAGCGGTAGAGCAGGGGCTGGCCGGGGGCGAGGGCGTGCGGGGTCTCCAGGCTCTCGCGGTAGCGGCCGCGGAAGATGTCGGCCGAGACCATCAACTGGTAGCCGCCCATGCTGGGCTGCTCGGCGACCTCGTCGGGATAGACGTCGATGAGCTTGACCACCCAGTCGGAATCGGTGCCGCTGGTGGAGGCCACCAGGTGGACGGCGGGCTGGCCGCTGATCTTCAGCGGCGCGGTCAGCGCCTCGGAGACGAAGGCCAGCACGTCGGGGCGGCCGGAGGCCTCGCGCTGGTCGTCCACCAGCCACAGCGGCCAGGTCAGGCCCTTCGGGATGTCGTAGCCCACCGGGCGGGTGGGGCGGGCGCGGAAGGGCACCGGCTTGGCGGGGTCGGAGACGTACTCGTCGAAGGGCGCGTCCCCGGTCTGCGGCGCGGTGAAGCCCAGCTTCAGCCCCGCCTCCAGATAGAGCGGGGTGGGCTTGAGCGAGCAGCCGCTGGGGCAGCCCGCCGGCCAGGCGGGCAGGCGGCGCCAGATGTTGGTTCCGGTCTCGAAGGCGGTGACCGGGGCCACGTCCGCCGGGGGCGCATCGTCCTTCAGGTAGTGGTCGAGGAAGGGGCGCAGGATGTTCTGGCGGAAGTAGAGGGCGGTGTCGCTGGAGAAGCGCAGCGCGCCCAGGCTGCTGCCCTCGCGGATCTCCTGGGCGTGATGCCAGGGGCCCAGCACCAGGTAGACCATGTCGTTGCCGGTGTCCTTGGGCTTGATGGCCTGGTAGACGGCGATGGCGCCGTAGATGTCTTCCTGGTCCCAGAGGCTCGCGACCAGCATGGTGGGGACCTTGAGGGGCTGGGCGGCCAGCAGCTTGTCCATGGCCTGCTCGCGCCAGAAGGCGTCGTAGCTGGGATGCTCGAGGATCTTGCGCCAGAAGCCGATCTGATCCATGCCGTGCTGGCGCGCCAGTTCGCCGGCCGAGCCCGCCTGCAGGTAGAGGTCGTAGTCGTCGAAGTAGCCGCTCCACCACTGGGCCTGGTTCTTGCGCGTGGCCTCCTGCTCGTAGATGTAGGGCAGGTTCTGCTGGCGGAAGGCCCCGTTGTGGAACCAGTCGTCGCCCCGCCAGCCGTCGACCATCGGGTTCATGGGGACCGAGACCTTGAGCGCCGGGTGGGGATTGACCAGTGCCATCAGGGGCAGGAAGCCGTCGTAGGAGATGCCGAGGATGCCGACCTTCCGGTTCGACTCGGGGAGGTTCTTCACCAGCCAGTCGATGGTGTCGTAGGTGTCGGTCGCGTGGTCGACCGGCGTCGGATTGAGCGGCCCGTGCAACGGACGCGTCATCACGTACTCGCCCTCGGAGCCGTACTTGCCGCGCACGTCCTGCACCACGCGGATGTAGCCTTCTTCCACGATCGCCTCGGTGGCGTTGTCGTAGCCCCACAGCACCGGCCCCAGGTGCGGGCTCGGCGCGTGGCCGGTCAGCTCTTTGGCGTTGTACGGGGTGCGAGTCAGCAGGATCGGTGCCCCGCGCGCGCCCTTCGGGACCAGGATCACGGTGTGCAGCTTGACGCCGTCACGCATCGGGATCATCACCTCGCGCCGAACGTAGTCGAAGCTGTCGGTCGAGGGTACGAACTTGGCGGGAGTCTCGTTGAGCTGGGCCGTGGC
>DASPRL010000029.1 GCA_035624475.1 Terriglobales bacterium | reverse complement strand
CGCGCCCGGAGAGATTCGAACTCCCGACCTATTGCTCCGGAGGCAATCGCTCTATCCAGCTGAGCTACGGGCGCGCGGCGGAAGGACGTCCCTAGGGTATCGCAATCGGGGCCGCGCCGCCAACCGCAGGCCCACCCCTCCCGCAGCCGGAAGCCAAGGCTCTTCTTGCACTTCCGGCGGGCTAGGCGCACTATGTTCGCGACGCATCGTCGCCTGCGATGAGGGCCTCATCGCTTCCCCGCCGATGCCATGCCCCACGGACTTTCAGACCTCAGGTTCAGGAGGCATCCGATGCAGAAGATCTTGATACCCCTGCTGGCCGTCTTCCTGCTGTTCACGCTGGCGGCGGGGCAAGCACCCAGCCCGACCCCCACCCAGAAAGACAAGGGGAAGCAAGCGCCTCCCCCGCCGGTGATGAAAGAGAAGATGAAATTTCCCGACCAGACGAGCCGGATGTCGGAAGAGGCGGGCTGCAACATCGCCAACAAAGGGAAGAAGGGCCAAGTGTGCCTCTATGACATCGAGAGCATCTTGGCCTTCGCCAAGAAGAAGGAGCGCCCGCCGGTCTACGTCTCGCCGCACAACGAGGAGTCCATCCTGTGGTATTCCAGCGCCAAGCGGAAGTTCCGCATCGCCGAGCTGGTGGCCTATACCAAGGACTGTCCCGCCAACCCCTTCGCGCAAGACGTGATCGGCGGCGTCAAGAACGACAAGGACAAAGACGAGATGTTGCAGACCGCGATCTTTTCCGGCCTGGCCCGCAAGGACGCTCTGGGCTGCGAATACAAGCCCGTGCTCAAGGTGATGGTGAAGGGCCGGATGCAGACCTGGGACCCGCACATCATCATCGGTCCCTGAACTCGAGGGCGAGGCGCGGCCCCGCGAACTCGCCCTCTCCTACTTGCCCGCCATCAGCTTTTGAAAGCGGGGATCGCTGCGCAGGTCGTCCAGTTCCACCGCCTGCTCGATCTCCGCCCGCGACCACCCCGCCTGGATGGCCTTCTGCAGCCAGGCCAGGGCGGCGTCGCGCTCGCCGAACTGGTTGTGTACCAGGGCGGCGTAGTAGAGGGTCTCGGCGTGGTTAGGATTGGCCTTCAGACCCAGATCGATCTGGCGCAGAGCCTCGCTGCGGTTGCCCAGCCGGGCGTAGGCGTTGGCCAGCATGAGGCGCACGTCGGCGTCCTTGGGATTCACCTTGGCGGCCGGCTCGCCGAGCTGGATGGAGCGGCGATAGGCTTCCGCGGCCTGGTCGCGCTGGCCGGGGGCCCAGTAATAGGCGTCAGCCAGGTTGCCGGCGGTGCGGTAGTCCTGGGGCTGCAGCGCGAAGGCCTGCTGGTACGCGGTGACGGCTTCGTCGAAGCGGCGCAGACGGAAGTAAGCCAGCCCCAGGTTGGACCAGGCGCCCCAACTGGGCTTGGTCTCGATGCCCTTGCGCAGCACGTCGATGGCTTCCTGGTAGCGGCCCTTGGCCACGTAGAGGCCGCCCAGCGAGTACAGGGCGATGGCATTGTTGGGGGCGAGCTGGATGGCGCGCTGGTACTCGCGGATGGCGTCGTCGTAGCGGGCCTGCCGATAGTAGAAGTATCCCAGGGCGCTGTAGCCCCCCCAGTAGTTGGGGCGCAGAGCGAGGGCGCGCTGGTAGGTGCGCTCGGCTTCCTGGGTCTGGCCCAACTGCTCGTAGCTGTGCGCCAGTCCCCGGTAAGCCTCGTCGCTGTTGGGCTCGCCAGCCAGCGCCTTCTGCAGCTCGGCCACCGCCTGCTGATAGTGGCCGGTGCCATCCTCCAGCGTGCCCAGGCAGACGTGGGCCTCGGGCAGGTTGGGATCCAGCTCGGCGGCGCGCTGGCAGGCGCGGCGAGCCTGCTCCACCGAGGGCAGGTCCTTCTTCAGCACGTAGCGGGTCCAGTAGGCCTGGCCCAGGCCGGCGTAGGCCAGGGCGTAGTTGGGGTCGAGGGCCGCGCTGTCGCGGAAGGCGGCGATGGCGCCCTCGATGTTCCTGGGATCATCGTAGTTCTGCAGGTAGCCGGTGCCCTTCAGGTAGAGCTCGTAGGCGGCGGCGATCTTGGTGCCGTAGCTGGCGAGGGCCTGGCGGACTTCCGGCTTGAGGGAGAGATTCAGGTTGGCGAAGATGCTCTCCGCCACCCGGTCCTGCAGGGCGAAGGGGTCGGAGGCCTTGACGGTGATGGTGTCGGCGCTCAGGGTGCGGCCGCTGCCGGCCTCCACCAGCGAGTAGTTCACGCGCACGGTGTCGCCGAGCTGCTGCAGGCTGCCCTCCAGCACCTGGTTGACGCCCAGCACCTGGCGCGCCTGCTCCAGGTCGGTGACGTGACGGGCGTGCACCTCGGCGGCCGGCACCACCTGCAGGCCGGGGCCGGCGCTCACCTTGCTGAGCTTGGCGCTGATGGTCTCCGACAGGCCTTCGCCGTAGAACTGGCTCTCGGCGTTGCCGCCGATGGTGCGAAAGGGAAGCACCGCCAGCAGCGTGGATTGGGGATTCACGGGCCGGGCGGAGGTCGCCGGAGGCGGGCCGGGCAACAGCTTCCACAGGGCGATGCCCACCAGCGCCACCGTGGCCAGCAGCAGCAAGGCGATCATCCCCGAGGCCAGCCGGCGCCCGCCTCCGGCCGCGGCCGGCAGCGGCATGCGCTCCCCGGAGATCATCTGCCGCTGCAGCACTTTGAGGTCCACCACCAGGTCGCGCGCGGTGGCGTAGCGCTCCCCGGGATCTTTGGCCAGCATCTTGGTGAGGATGTGCTCCAGTTCCGGAGGCGTCTCCGGCTTGAGCTGGGTGAGCGGGACGGGGACGCGGTGCAAGGTGCGGTCTACGGTCTCGGCGAAGCTGACCCCCAGGAAGGGATTGCGCCCGGTCAGCATCTCGTAGAAGACCACGCCCAGGGAGAACAGGTCGGCGCGGCCGTCGGAGGGCTTCTGCAACAGGACCTCGGGGGCCATGTAGCCCCAGGTGCCGCTGAACTCGCGGGCGGTGCTGCTGGCGGCGGTGCGGGTGGGAGCGCTCTGGTCCGCCATGGAGGGGATCTGCTTGGCCAGCCCGAAGTCCAGGATCTTCACCTGCCCGCCGGGGGTGAGCATGATGTTCTCGGGCTTGATGTCGCGGTGGACCACGCCCTTGTCGTGGGCGGCGACCAGGGCCTCGCCGCACTGGACGGCGAGGTCCAGGAAGTCGGCGACGGAGTAGGTGGCGGGAAGGTGGCGGCGCAGGGTGGCGCCGTCCACGTACTCCATGACCAGGAAAAGCTCGCCGCCGTCCTCCAGCACGTCGTAGACGCCGGCGATGTGCTGGGTGTCGAGGGCGGCGGCGCGATGGGCCTCCTTGAGCAGGTGCTCGCGGTAGCGCTCGTCGGCGCGCAGCTCGGGGTTCAGGCGCTTGAGGGCGACCGGGCGGTGCAGGCGGGTGTCGTCGGCGCGGTAGACCTCGCCCATGCCGCCCGCACCCAGGCACTCGCGCAGCACGAAGCGCTCGGCCACGCGGCCGCTGAGAGGCGGAGCCGCGGCGGGTTTGGGCGCTGTCTCTTTCTGGGGTGGGGCCACGGCCCTACGCCTCCGGGGGAGAAGCCGGCCTGGACAGATGACCCGCCCATGGTACAGCGAAGCGGCCAGGGAGACAATTTTGCCCCGTCGCGCTGGGCGCTAGCTCTTGTCCACGCTGGAGAGGTGCTCGTGGACGATGCGCAGGCTGCCGTCGGGCTCGAGCTGGAAGACCTGGGTGCCGCGGCCGTGCTCGATCATCTCTTCCACCGTCCCGCCGGCGGCGGTGGCCACCTTGCTGGCGTGGAACTGGAAGGTGTAGCTGGCGACCGCCGCACTCTCGCCCAGCAGCACCACCTCGATCATTCCCAGGGTGGTGGTGACGGTGGTGAGGGGCTGGAAGTACTCGCGCTGGCGGCGTGCGGCGGCCAGGCGTCCGGGCTCGGGACGGGCCCCGGAGGAGCTGAACACCGTGGACTCGTGGGCGTAGACTTCCGCCAACTGGTCGGCGCGCTTGCTGGACATGACGGCCCAGAAGCGCTTGACCTCGGCGCGGACTTGCTCAGCCGTGATCTTGGGCACGCCGAGAAAGTACACGAAAGCGCGCCCGCCCGCCAGTCCCTATCTTTCCAGGGAAGCGATTGTTTAAACTAGGGGCCGGGAGAGAAGCCATGCGCAAGATGACGGGCTGGAAGCAGGCGACGGTGGCGGGATCGTTCGGGCTGGGGGTGGCGCTGTTCCTGGCGGGGCGGCGGGCCGCCGGCATGCTGCTGTCTGGGGTGGGGCTGGCGGTGCTGGCCTCCGAGTACCGCGAGCCGCTGCGCGACTTCTTCGAGCAGGCCCCCGACTACATCGAGCGCGGCACCCGCATCGTGGACGCGCTCTCCCGCCTGGCCGACCACCTGCGCCAGGGGCGCGAGTGGGAGGGCGGGGAGAGCGGCTCGCCCTATCTCACCTAGAATGACCATCAGCCCGGAAACCAGGAACCGCATCCAGATCGTCCTGGCGGTGGCCATGGCGGCCGCCGCCATCCGCCTGGCCGTCATCCTCTACGAGCGCCACGCGGAGAGCGAGCCTCCGCCGCCGGCAGCGGAGAGACCGCTGAACCCCGACTCCTACGTCGTGCCCCAGAAGCTCTACGCCTACGACCTCGAATCGGCGCGGAAGGGGCTGGTGGGACACCCGGTGTGGGTGCGCGAGGGCTACCGCGTCACCTACTATCCCTTCGCCGGCCACCACAGCGATCTGCAGCACGAGGCCGGGCTGCTGGGGCCCATCGAGCGCCTGGAGATCACCGAGGTGGTGCGCGATGCCTCGCCCGCTCCCGGCCAGCAGCAGATCATGGCCGTCTTCAGCAAGGAAGGGAAGTCCTACGCCTTCCCGGTGGGGGCGGTGAAAGGCCAGGACTACAGCCTCTACATCGACGACCTGGTCTACCTGCAGGACCCGCACGAGTTATACCAGCACTGGCCGCAGGACATCTGGCAGGCCATCGACCGCCACCAGGCCCGGCTGGGGATGAGCGAACTGCAGATGGACTTCGCCCTGGGCGTGGGCTACCTGCACGGCAGCGGGCTGGGCTCGACGCGCCTGCTCACATTCCCCAACGGCGGCAAGCCTCTGGTGGTGACCTTCGAGAACGACCGCGCCGTGGACATCCAGCCGGGTCCGGCGCAGTAGGCCGCTACTGGAACGACTCCTTGAGCAAGGGCGAATCGGCGGTGGCGGGCTTGTCGTCCTCGACGTGGAAGACGCCGTGGTCGTCCAGGAAGAAGGCGCGGTGGGCGGCGTCGAACTGCTTGGGGGTGAGGGCGACGGAGAAGTAGCTGCCGCCGCCGTGGAAGCTGACGGTGTAGTCACCGCGGTCGGTGCGGGCCATGCGCTTGGTGAAGGAGCGCGCTCCGCCCGCCAGGGCGTAGAGGCTGGCGGCGTAGTGGCCGAACTTCTTCCTGTAGTCGCGCTGGGCTTGGAGCAGGGTGCGCATGTAGCCCAGGGCGGCGGCCTCGGGCTCGCTGCGGGCGGGGTCGCCGGGGAACTTGGGCTTATAGACGGCGGTGGGCGCCGCCCCCGCCTGCGGCGGGGCCGTCGCCGGGGCCTCCTGGCCCGCGGCCGCCACCGCCATCACCGCCAGCACTGCCATTCCCGCCACCCCTGCCCAGACCCGGTTGCCCATAGCCAATCCTCCCAGAAGGCCGCCAATGTACCTCAAAAGCCAGCCCTTACGCGAGGCCAGGGCCTTCGGTCACACTTCCCAGGGGCGGGAGGAATGACGTATGCTTGCCCCACTCTGGCCGGAAGGACAGCATGAAACCTGCACCTGTGAAGAAGCCGCGCATCCGCATCGCCGTGATCGAGAGCGACCCCCTGCGCTTCGTGGGCTTTCGCGCGCTCTTCGATTCCGAACCCGAGTTCGAGCTGGTGGCCTCGTCGGTGGGCGAGATCGCCTCGCACCAGAACGTGGACCTGGCGCTGCTGGGCAGCCGCGCCGCCCAGAACCTGTTCGACGTGATGGCCAGCCTGAAGGCGGTGCGCCCCGACCTGCGCATCATCGTCACCGGCACCGGGGCCGACGACGAGACCATTCTCAAGGCCCTGGCGGCGGGCGCCAAGGGCTACATCGACGAGGGCGCGGGGGCGCAGGAGTTCATCCAGGCCATCCGCATCGTGCACCAGGGCTCGGTGTGGGCGCCGCGGCGCGTGCTCTCCATCTTCATCGAGCGCGTGACCTCTTCGCCGGGACGCATCTTCCCCGCCGGGCGCGTCACCTTCACCGACCGCGAGAAGGAAGTGCTGGAACTGCTCGTGGCGGGGCGCTCCAACAAGGAGATCGGGGCCTCGCTGGGCATCGAGGAGCGCACCGTCAAGGCGCACGTGGCCAAGCTCATGCGCAAGGTGGGAGTGCAGAACCGCATCGCCCTCTCCGTCCACGCCATCACCCATTCCCTGGTGTCCAGCGGGAAATAGAACTAGGATTTTTCTGCGCTAGCTGGTCCAATGCTTGGGGATCTCTCTCTTTGGTGCTAGTGGGGACAGCATGTTTGAAAAATTATTCCGCCCCGCGCGAACGAAGGGCTCTACCGAAAAGCCGATGTTCGAATTGTTGGGGGAAGCGGGTCGCGGTTATCCAGTGGACTCTCCAGGGTCACGCTTTCTCAGCCGCAGCGCCAAAGAGCACGTACTCCTTGGGGCGGGCTACGTTCAAGCGATGAGCCGGGTAACCGAGACGTTGAGGTCGTGGGTCGGGCTGATCGAGCGCGTCCGAGTGGCTCCCGACGTTCTCTCGAACGCTCTTCCCCTACACGTACAGGCAATGATTGAGCGCTGGGATTACTCCCAGGTCTCCGTAGAGGATGTCCTGCCGACCGTTTTTTCAATCTACTCAGATC
>DASPRL010000028.1 GCA_035624475.1 Terriglobales bacterium | reverse complement strand
TACATCCGCACCGCGCGCGCCAAAGGCCTGCCGGAGCGCACGGTCGTGTACCGCCACGCCCTGCGGAATGCCATGGTCCCGGTGCTGACCGTGATCGGTTTGCAGTTCGGCGCACTGCTGGCGGGCGCCATCGTCACCGAGACCATCTTCTCCTGGCCGGGCATCGGGCGGCTCACCATCCAGGCCATCAGCAGCCGCGACTACTACCTGGTGCAGGGCTGCATCCTGGCCATCGGCCTGAGCTACGTGGCGGTGAACCTTCTGACCGACCTGATGTATTCGGTGGTGAACCCGAGGATCCGGCAGTGACGGAGAGAAGTGTCTGATGGCGGAGCAGGCTCTATTCCGGCTGATGGCCCTGGTCCAGCGCCTGGGGGTAGGCCTCTCCTGGCTGGCCTGGATCACGGTGGCCGCGGGGGCGTTGCTCATGGCCTGGGTGCTGCGCCGGGAGCGCGGGACGGCCATCTGGGTGCCCGCCATCGTCATGGGCCTGGTCGCCCTGGCCGCCAATCTCGCCGACTACTTCGTCACCCTGCATCGCAGCCCTGACCTGGCGCTGGAGGCCAATCCCTTGTGGCGGCTGGTGGTGGACCGCTACGGAATCGTGGTGGCCCGCTGGTACGGTCTCACCGGCAAGGTCTGGGTCTCCATCCTCGCCGCCGAGATGACCGCCTACTACCTCGCCCACCGTCAGCGCCTGTTTCCGGAGCAGGCGGGCTCGCTGGTGCAGTTCGTCCTTCACCTGGGCAGCCGCTCGCGCACGCGCGGCGAGCGCCTGGGCGCGCTCTTCACGATCTTCGCCTTCTTCTTCGCCGGGCTGAACCTGCTGTACTTCTACATCGCCTGCACCAACTGGCTGCAGAACCCAGAATGGCTGGACCGCCTGCCTTCGGCGCCGGTGGCGGTGATGCTGGTCGTGGCGGGGCTGGCGATCGCCTTCGCCGTACTGACCTGGCGCGCCTTCCAGCGCAGCGGCAGGAGCGTGGAGTAGCCATGGCGGCTCCCTCCATCGCGGTGCAGGGCACAGCGCGGGCGGTGCGCCGCAATCCCCTGGCTGCGGCCGGGCTGGTGCTGGTGGCGGTCTTCGCGCTGTGCGCGCTGTTGGCGCCCTGGCTGGCACCCCAGGACCCGGCTGCCATCGATCTTGCGGCGCGGTTGCAGACGCCCTCCACGGCACACTGGTTTGGCACCGACGAATTGGGCCGCGACCTCCTCTCGCGCACCATCTACGGCGCCCGCATCTCCATGCTGGTAGGCTCCTGCGTGGTGGCGCTCTCCTTGTTGCTGGGGCTGGTCCTGGGTTCGCTGGCCGGCTACTACGGGGGGCGCGTGGACCGCCTCCTCACCGTCATTCTGATGAACGCTTTCCTCTCTTTCCCGGGGATCCTGCTGGCCATCGCCTTCGTGGCCTTCCTGGGCTCGGGACTGTTCAACCTGATCCTGGCGCTCTCGCTGGGAGGTTGGGTGGGCTATGCCCGCTTGGTGCGAGGCCAGGTGCTGGCGGTGCGCGAGCGCGAGTTCGTGGAAGCGGCGCGCGCCCTGGGCGCCTCCGACCTTCGCATTCTCGTTCGTCACATCCTGCCCAACATCATCCAGCCGGTGATCGTGCAGGCGGCCATCGGCATGGCGGGGGCGGTGCTGGCCGAGGCCACCATGAGCTTCCTGGGCCTGGGCGTGCCCCCGCCCACCGCCAGTTGGGGCTCCATGCTCAACGACGCCCGCTCGCACCTGTTCGACGCTCCCCACCTGGTGCTGTTCCCCGCGGTCGCGGTCATGCTCGCCGTGCTCTCATTCAACTTCCTCGGCGACGCCCTGCGCGACTACCTCGATCCGCGCGCCCGGATTGCAGTAGGCTTGTAGCCGCGGAGCCGCGCCATGGTCTCAACTTCATCCCGATCGGCGGCCCCGGTGCGCTACCGCGTGCTCTACGACGGGCAGTGCGAGATCTGCCAGGCATTCGTCTCCTGGCTGCGGTTGCTGGACGGCCACCGCCGGGCCGAATGCATCCCCATCGAACTGGCGGACCTTCCCGGCCTGCACCCCGACCTGGCGCTCGACGACTGTCTGCGCGAGCTGCACATCGTCTCCTCCGGCGGGCAGGTCTACCGCGGCTGGAGCGCGGTCGCGCGCCTGGCGAGACTCTCTCCCTGGACCTGGCTGGTGGGGGCGGTCGGCGCCGTGCCGCCCTTCCGTTGGCTGGGATCGCTGGGCTACCGCTTCGTGGTCCGCAACCGCTATTCCCTGAGCAAGTGCCGCGGCGGCGCCTGCCGGGTCAGCCGCCCCGGCGCGGAGCGGGCCCGCGCCTCCTTCGGCGCCTTCTGGAGCTGCTACACCCTGGGGATGTGCCTGCGCCTGCCCTTGATCGTGCTGGCGGGATTGCGAGACCTTGTGCGCCAGGCAGCGACCTTCCTGCGTACCGGGCGCCGCCGGCTGGATCTGCTGGAGGGGCGGCTCTCGATCTGCTTTCTCGGCGGGCTCCTCCCCAACCTGGTGCCCCTGCTGTTCGGCGAACTCTTCACCATGGTGCTCTACGACGGGATCGCGGTCGATCCGGGCTCGCCGCGCATGCGCCGCTCCCTGGCACGCCACCTGCGCCGGCTGCCCAAGGGCGCCATCCGCGCGGTGGTCGCGACCCATCACCACGAAGAGCACGTCGGGAACCTCAATTGGCTGGCGCAGCGGGCAGGGGTCCCGCTGTTCGTCCCCGAGGCGACCGCGGCGCGGCTGCAGCCGGCTCCTCGTCTGCCCTGGGTGCGCCGCACCATCATCGGGCAGCCGCCCGACCTGAGCCCGCCATTCCAGGTGCTGGCCGAGCGGCTGGCGACCGCGCAGAGCGAGTTGGAGGTGATCCCGACGCCCGGGCACTGCGACGACCACGTCGTGCTTTATGATCGCAAGGAGAAGGTGCTGCTGGCGGGCGACGCTTTCATGGGGAGCTACTTCGCCACTCCTAACCCGGACGTCGACAGCCGGCAGTGGATCGAGACCCTGGAGAGGCTCCTGGCCCTCGACATCGAGGTCCTGGTCGAAGGCCACGGCCACGTGCATACCCTGCGCGCCGACGTGCCGGACGTGCCCGGAGTGGTGGTGCCGGAGGATCCCAAGGCCGCACTGCGGGAGAAGCTAGCCTACCTGCGCTGGCTGCGGGAGCAGATCGAGAGCGGCTTTGCCGAAGGCTTGAACGTCCATGCGGTGGTGGCCACCTGCTTTCCCTGGGGGCGGAACCGGGCCTGGGAGACCTTCTCGCGCGACGAACTGATCCGCTGCCTGAGCCTGGGCCACTTTTCCCGCACCGAGCTGGTGCGCAGCTTCGTGCGGCAGGAGGGAGACGTCCTGCCGACCCTCTACCAGGCGCGCATTCTGGTCCACCCCGAAGACCGGCGATAGGGAAGCCCTTCCGAGCCGCTGATCTTTTCCACAGCCTCTAAGTCGCTGATAACGTGGGCGAAATCCTTCTTGACATTATCATCCATTGCGATATTATAATCGCAAATTGCAATATGACGCTAGGAGAGAAAATCCGGCACCTGCGCCGCACTGAGGGCGCGTTGCGCGGGCTAGGCAGGGAGATGACCCAGCTGGAGGTGGTGCACGCCATCCGCCGCGAACTGGGCAAGGGCATCAGCCAGTCCTACCTCTCGCAGATCGAGAGTGGGGCGCGGCCCCATCTCACCCAGACCTCGCGCACCCTGCTGGCGCGCTTCTTCAAGGTGCATCCCGGCTACCTGGTGGAGGACCCGGAGGGCTTCCACACCGAGCTGACTTCGGAGCTGCGCACCTTGGAAGACAGCCTGGACACCTGGCTGGGCTCCGGGGCGGAGCAGTTCCGCGGCGATCCGGAACTGAGCCAGGCGCTGGAGCGCATCGCCGGGCACAGCGACTCGCGCCAGGCCCTGGTGCTGCTGGGCGCGATCCTGGAGACGCCCCTGCTGGCCGAGCGCCTGCTGCAGGTGCTGCGGCCCGGCGGGGAGGCGTCCACGCGCGGCAATCGGCCTGGAGGGAGGGAAGAGCCATGACTCTGGCGAATTTCTATCTCATCTGCTTCGCGGTGGGTTTCATCTTCAGCGTGCTCTCCTTCCTTCTGGGGATGCACATGCCGGGGAGGTTCCATCTGCCGCACCTCGGGCACGGCGGCCACATCCACGTGCACGTGCCGCATGCCGGCGGACATGCCGCCCCGGGAGGGGGAGCCCGCGGCACTGGCGCCCGGGTCGGGGGCGAAGTGTCGCCCGTCAATACCGTCACCCTGATGGCCTTCCTCACCTGGTTCGGCGGCATCGGGTACATCCTCACCCGCTACTCGGTCGTGCTGGGCGTGCTTACTCTGATTTTGGCGGTGCTCGGCGGGCTTACCGGCGCGGGCCTGATCTTCCTGTTCATGGCCAAGGTACTCATCCGGCCCGACGACACCATGGATCCCGCCGACTACGAGATGGTGGGCACCATCGGGAAGCTGAGCGTAGGCATCCGCGCCGGGGGCACCGGCGAGATCGTCTATGTCCAGGGCGGGACGCGCAAGAGCGCCGCGGCCCGCAGCGAGGACGACGGCATCCTGGAGAAGGGTTCGGAAGTCGCAATCACGCGCTTCGAGAAGGGGATCGCCTACGTCCGCCGCTGGGAAGACCTGACCGGAGAGGCCGACGCTGCGCCCGCGGACGAAGTGGAGAGGAAGCAGTGACGGCACCCTGGGTTTCGGCACTGGTAACTACGCGAGTTTGAAGAGGAGGCAATATGCAGAACCTTTCGGGCTCAATTCTGATTCTGGTGGGACTGGGGATTGTGGCCTTCTTCGCCCTCATGGGCATGCTGGCGCGGCTCTACCGCAAGGCGGGGCCGCATGAGGCCCTGATCGTGTATGGCTTCGGCGGCACGACCGTGGTCAAGGGGCACGGCAAGGTGGTCTGGCCCATGGTGCAGACGGTGCGCGGCCTGTCGCTGGAGCTGATGTCCTTCGACGTGGCCCCGCAGCAGGACCTCTACACCCGCCAGGGCGTGGCGGTCACGGTGGAGGCGGTGGCGCAGATCAAGGTGAAGTCGGACACCGAGTCCATCCTGACCGCGTCCGAGCAATTCCTCACCAAGACCGAGGAGGAGCGCAACGGGCTCATCCGTCTGGTGATGGAAGGCCACCTGCGCGGCATCATCGGCCAGTTGACGGTGGAGGAGATCGTGAAGCAGCCGGAGATGGTGGCCGACCGCATGCGCTCCACCTGCGCCGACGACATGAACAAGATGGGGCTGGAGGTGGTGAGCTTCACCATCAAGGAGGTGCGCGACAAGAACGAGTACATCACCAACATGGGCAAGCCCGACGTGGCCCGCATCCGGCGCGACGCCGACGTGGCCACCGCCGAGGCCGAGCGCGACACCGCCATCCGCCGCGCCGTGGCTACCCGCGACGCGGCCGTGGCCAAGGCCCAGGCCGACCAGGAGCGGGTGCAGGCCGAGACCCTCTCTCTGGCCAAGCAGGCCGAGGCCCAGCGTGACATGGACGTCAAGAAGGCCTCCTATATGGAAGCCGTCAAGAAGCAGCAGGCGCAGGCGGACAAGGCCTACGAGATCCAGACCAACGTCATGCAACAGCAGGTGATCGCCGAGCAAGTCAAGGTGCAGCAGGTGGAGAAGCAGGAGCAGATCAAGGTGCAGGACGCCGAGATCCAGCGCCGCGAGAAGGAACTCATCGCCACCGTGCTCAAGCAGGCGGAGATCGAGCGCCAGCGCATCGAGACCCTGGCCGAGGCCGAGAAGCAGCGCCTGGCGGTGGAAGCGGAGGGCCGCGCCTCCTCCATCCGCCAGCAGGGCGAGGCCGAAGCCGAGATCATCTTCAAGAAGGGCGAGGCCGAGGCCAAGGCCATGAACGTCAAGGCCGAGGCCTACCAGGAGTACAACCAGGCGGCGGTGGTGGACAAGCTGATCACCAGCCTGCCCGAAGTGGTGCGCGCCCTGGCCCAGCCGCTCTCCCAGGTGGACAAGATCACCGTGGTCTCCACCGGGAACGGCAGCGCCGCCGGTGTGAACAAGATCACCGGCGACGTCACCCAGATGGCGGCGCAGGTGCCGGCGCTGTTCGAGGCGCTCTCGGGCATGCAGATGTCGGAACTGTTCGCCAAGATCCGCCAGATCGGCGACAAGTCGGCCAAGCCGGAGGTGCAGGCGCCGCCCGCACCGTCGGCCAAGGGAGGGAAGTAAGACCGGGCGGGGACGGGCGCAGCCCGTCTCCGCCACCTCGCAGCCAGCGAGGAAAGGGACCGCTATGGACTCGAAGTCGAGATTCGCGGGCGTGATCATCGTGCTGGGCGCCAGCCTGGGCGCGGCCGCCGGCCTGCTGCTGGGGCAGGTGGACCGCTTCCTGGCGGTGGGCATCGCCGTGGTCGGCATCCTGATCGGCAGCGCGCTGGCGCGCGGCAGCTTCGCCGACTCGCCTCCCCCGGCCTCGCCCGTGAGCGTTCCGCCAACCACCAACGACCAACGACCGTTTTCGGGAAAGGAGTAGCGTCATGCCGCTATTAGAACGAGTCTCAACCCTGGTTCGCGCCAACCTCAACGACCTGATCGACAAGGCCGAAGACCCGGAGAAGATGATCAAGCAGGTCATCCTCGACATGCAGAACCAGCTCCTGCAGGTGAAGACGCAGGTGGCCATCGCCATCGCCGACCAGCACCTGCTGGAAAAGAAGCAGAAGGAGAACGAGGAGAAGCTGAACGAGTGGGTGCGCAAGGCCGAGCTGGCCGTGGACAAGAAGCAGGACGATCTGGCGCGCCGCGCCCTGGAGCGCTCCCTGAGCCACCGCCAGATGGCCGAGAGCTTCGCGCAGCAGGTGAGCGACCAGAAGGCCCAGGTCGAGCACCTGAAGACCGCGCTCAGCAACCTGGAGCAGAAGCTGGCGGAGGCGGAAGCCAAGAGCGACCTACTCATCGCCCAGCATCGCCGCGCCCGCGCCGTGGGCAAGGCCAGCGACGCCGGCATGAAGATGAGCGACGACTCCAAAGTGGCCGCCTTCGAGCGCATGAAGGACAAGGTGGTGCGCGGCGAGGCCATCAGCCAGGCCAAGGCGGAGCTGGCGGGCGCCGATCTCGACGACAAGTTCCGCAAGCTGGAGCGGGAAGACGAGATCGAGCGGCTGCTGGGTGAGATCAAGGCGCGCCGCGGCAAGACTGCGTGATAATAGCGGGGTGAAGACCGCCGCCCATCTCGTCCCGGTGGGGATCCTGGTCGCTGCGCTCGTCCTCTGCGGTCGGGCGCAGCAGGCGCCCGCGCCCGAGCCGGCTCCTGCTCCCTCGGACGCCGAGCTGGCCGCGGAGCACGAGCTCGGACGCCTGCTCAACCGGGAGCGGGCCCACGCCAAGGTCTCCGAACTGCAACTCGACCCGCGCCTGGTGGAGGCGGCGCGCGCCCACGCCCGCCTCATGGCCGAGCACCGCCAGTTGGGGCACCAGTTCACCGGGGAGCCGGCGCTGCGGTTGCGCCTGGCCGCGAACGGGCTGCGCTTCGATAACGCCGGCGAGAACGTGGCCGTGGCCGACGATGCCGCCGGCGCCCACCAGGACTTCTTGAACTCCTACTATCACCGCCAGAACATGCTCAGCGCCAACTACAACGCCATGGGCATCGGCGTGGCGGAGAGCAATGGCCACCTCTACGTCGTGGAGGACTTTGCCTATCACACCCGCGAGTATTCGGTGGAGGAGGCGGAGGACGCGGTGGCGGCCGCCTACCTGCGCTTCCGCGGCGCCAAGGAAGGCGCCGGGCCGCAGCGCATCACCGATCCCCTGCTGCGGGAGCGCGCCTGCGCCATGGCGCAAGCCGACAAGGTGGCTCCGGAAGGCCTCAACGGACTTGTGGGCGCGCATGCCCTGGTCTCCTACACCACCGGCCGTCCCGAGCGGCTGCCCGAGGAACTCACCGATCCCGCCCGCGCCGCCTCCGCGCAAGCCTTCGCCGTGGGCGTCTGCTTCGCTCGTACCTCCAGCTATCCGGAAGGCGTTTACTGGATCAAGGTGGCGCTCTACTGAACGGCCGGGTCCGCACCTTGCCTGGGTGTGCTAATCTCCCTGCAGGCTCTCATGGAGACGCCGCCTAACCTCCGCATCGGCATCGCCGGGTGGTCGTACAAGGACTGGGAAGGCACCGTTTATCCGACCGGACTCAAGCGCGCGCAGCATCCCGTGGAGTATCTGGCGCGCTACGTCGACCTGATCGAGATCAATACGTCCTTCTACGGCCACATCCGCCCGGAACTGGGCAAGCTGTGGTGCCGCAAGGCGGCGGCCGTCAATGCCGACTTCCTGTTCACGGCCAAGCTGAACCGCGCCTTCACGCACTCCCCCAACGCGCAGATGGAGCCGACCTCGGCTGCCACCATCCGTCCCGCACCCGAGGACGAGGCCCTGGCCAAGGAGGGCCTGGACGCCATCGCCGCCGAGGGCCGCCTGGGGGCGCTGCTGCTGCAGTTCCCCGTCTCCTTCAAAAACACCGGCGAGAACCGCGACTACCTGGAGCAATTGCTGCCCCGCTTCCACGAGTATCCCCTGGTGGTGGAGGTGCGCCACGCCAGTTGGAACAACGAGGGCATCCTCCGCTACTTCGCGCAGAAGGGCGTGGCCTTCTGCAACATCGACCAGCCCGTGATCGGGCGCTCGCTCGAGCCCACCGCGCACGCCACCTCTTCCATCGGCTACATCCGCCTGCACGGCCGCCGCTACGACCAGTGGTTCGAGGCCGAGCATCCCCACGACCGCTACGACTACCTCTACAACCTGGATGAACTGGAAGGCTGGAAGTCGAAGGTGCAGGAGGTTGCCGGCAAAACCCGCATCACCTTCGTGGTGGCCAATAACCACTTCGAAGGCAAGGGTCTGGTCAACGCGCTGGAATTGAGATACCTGCTGGGCGGGCAGAAGGTGCCGGCCCCGGAGATCCTGCTGCGCCATTATCCCGAGTTGCAGGCGGTGGCGGAGCCGGCGGCCGCCGGGGAGACAGCGTCCTTGCACTTTCCCGCCTGAGGCGCTGAACCTCGGTTCATCCGTTCGTCCCTTCGTCCCAAGAACATCGTGGCAACCCCCATTTTCCCCGGAACTTTTTCGCTCCTGGCGCGTATGAATACCCAGAAGGCGGCAGAAGCGGCTCGGGCAACAAGGGGCTGCTAACCAAGAGGCGCTTCGGCCGTCCATCGGACAGGGGCAAGCAAGAGGGGGATCGCCAAGGAGGCAACGATGGACGCGAAATACAACGCGATCGCTGACAACCTGGCGGTGCGCATCACCCTGATGATGCTGGGATTCTCCGTCTGGGTCGCGGTTTCTTACCTGCTGCTGGCGGCTGCCTAGGCCGCCGGCGGCTAGGCCTGGCTACCCACCTCGGTGCGGGCGGCGTAGTGCGATTCGACGTACTCGTTCAGGATCGCCAGAAACTCCTCCACGATGTGGTCGCCGCGCAGCGTGGTCATCAGGCGCCCGTCCACGAAGACCGGCGCCTTAGGCTCCTCGAAGGTCCCGGGCAAGGAGATGCCCAGGTTGGCATGCTTGGATTCGCCCGGGCCGTTGACCACGCACCCCATCACCGCCACGTGCATCTCCTCCACCCCCGCGTATTTCTCCTTCCATAGCGGCATCTGCCGGCGCAGGTAGTTCTGGATCTGCTCCGCCATCTCCTGGAAGAAGGTGCTGGTGGTGCGTCCACAGCCGGGGCACGCGGTCACCTGCGGGGTGAAGCTGCGGATGCCCAGGGACTGCAGGATCTGCTGCGCCACCACCACTTCCTCGGTGCGGTCGCCGCCGGGAGCGGGAGTAAGAGAGACGCGGATGGTGTCGCCGATGCCTTCCTGCAGCACCACACCCAGCGCCGCGGTGGAGGCGACGGTGCCCTTCATGCCCATGCCGGCCTCGGTCAGGCCCAGGTGCAAGGGATAGCGGCAGCGCGCCGCCAGCGCGCGGTAGACATCGATCAGGTCCTGCACGCCGCTCACCTTGGCGCTGAGGATGATCTGGTCGGAGCGCAGGCCGTACTTCTCCGCCAGCGCTGCCGAGCGCAGCGCGCTCTCCACCATGGCCTCCATGGTGACCTCGCGCGCGTCCTTGGGGGCCGCCAGCGCGGCGTTTTCGTCCATCATCCTAGTGAGCAGGGCCTGGTCGAGCGAGCCCCAGTTCACGCCGATGCGCACCGGCTTCTGGTTCTCGACCGCAACCTCGATCATGGCGCGGAAGTTGTCGTCGTCCCTGCGCCCCACGCTCACGTTGCCGGGATTGATGCGGTACTTGGCCAGCGCGCGCGCGCACTCGGGGTATTTCTTGAGCAGGATGTGGCCGTTGTAGTGGAAGTCACCGATGATGGGCACGGTGCAACCGGAGTCCTGGAGCCGCTCGACGATGCGTGGCACCGCCGCCGCGGCTTCCTCTGTATTGACCGTGATCCGCACGAGCTCCGAGCCGGCGTGCGCCA
>DASPRL010000027.1 GCA_035624475.1 Terriglobales bacterium | reverse complement strand
GAGGATGCGGCGGTGGACGGGCTTCAAGCCGTCGCGCACGTCGGGGAGCGCGCGCCCGATGATGACGCTCATGGAGTAGTCGAGATACGAGCGCCGCATCTCCTCTTCAATGTTGATGGGCTGCAGGTTGGCGGCGCCGGGACCGGGAGGAACCCCGCCGTCACCGCCCAAGGGAAGTTGCTGGGGATCTTTTTCGTCAGCCATGATCTAGTCGTCGGTCGTTGGTCGTTGGTGGTTGGCCAAGGCGGTGGGCCGCGGCTTCCGGGCCACACCAAAGGCGTTGGCGCGGGCCTGGTTTCGCGCGGCGCAATCTTCCGTAAATCGTTGCATTTACAGGAGCTTATGTCGCGGAGCAGCAGGGAGGATTATACCACGGATAGGGGCACGCAACGCCAGCTTGATGGCGTCATCCTGAGCACCCTTCAGGGCGCGAGGATCTCGCGCGTGCCGACAACAAGCCCCGAGTGCGCGCGAGATCCTCCGGCGCTAAAGCGCCTCAGGATGACGCCCTCCAAGGAGTTGCGGCGAAAGAAGTGGGCTGACGCCTGAGGTCTGACGTCCGGCGTCTGCTGCTAAGCGGGACCGCGCTTGCCGGGCAGGCGGAAGTCCACGCCGTTCTCCTCGTTGAGGCGGGTGGTGGCGTCCAGATCGAGATCGGTGAGGGGGATCTTGTGCGGACGCCCGCTGGAGAGGTCGTAGAAGGTGTCGCCCATGATGGCGTAGTTGGAGACCTCGGCGCGGTGGCCGTCCTTGAAGACCAGGATGACGGCGGGCTCGGGAGGCGCCGGCGGCTGCGGCGGCGCCGACTCGCGCGCCAGCCGCTCCTGCTCCAGCTCGCGCTCGCGCTGTTCGTTGTAGGCGCGCAGGTCGTCGATGGTCTGCTGCAGCGCCTGCCGCCGCTGCTGGTCCTCGGCGGCTTCCTGCTGCGCCCGCGCCGCCGCCTGCTCGGCTTCGTACTCCGCCTGCGCCTGCTCCTCGTAGTCGGGCGGGCTGTAGTAATAGCCGCCCCAAGGAACCCAGGGAGCGAAGTTGCCGCGGCCATGGAAGCGGCCATGGCCGTCGAAGCCCGGGCGGAAGCCGGGATGGAAACCAGGGTGGAAGCCTGACTGGAAGTGCGAGCCGCCGGAGCTCCGGCCGCTCCAAGTGGCGACTCCGGGATTGCCCATGGCGGCGCGCGGCCCGGGGAACATGGCGGGGCCCATGGGCGCGCTTCCCGGGCCGACGGGCGCGCTGCCGTGGCGCTGCGCCCAGACGGCCGGCGCCGAGCCTAAGGCCAGGGCGGCCAGCAACGCGATGGCATGCAGCCCTCGCATAGCTTTATGGTAGTCCTTTTCGGCGGCGCGGGAGCAGGGAAAGTGACCAAGCCGCAGGCGCGCGGGACGCTTCAGTAGCCGCCGCTCCACTGGTGGGCGAAACGGCGGAGCAGGCGCGCCAGGCCGCGTCCCGCCAGCCCCAGCCGCTGCAACTGCTGCCGCTCCCACTCCACCCGTCTGCCGTAACTCCACTGCTGCAGGTAGGCGGCGAGGGCGCGCAATTCGGCCTGGGGATCGGGCTGCCGGCGCGAGGATTCCTCGATGATCTGGACGTAGAGGGCGAGCCAGGTCTCGCCGGCGGCCTCCAGCGAGGCCTCGTGGCGGGCGCGGCGGCTGACCGCGGCCGCGTCCGCGGGATCGTAGCGCGCCAGCTCGGGGCGCAGGGCCCGGGCCCGCAGCGGGTTGGTGAGCGCGGCCTCGCCGAAGTTCATAGCGCGCAGCCGATCGAAGTTGGCGGACGTGACCATGGGTCCAGCGCCGGCAAAGTCGCAGAGCACCACCGCCGCGCCCACCGCCATGGCCTCCAGCGCGCAGCGTCCCTTGGCGAAGACCAGGTCGTAGGCGGGCAGCACCGACTCCGGGTCGGGTCGCGCGTGGTAGACGTAGCCCAGCAGGTCGGGACGCAGGCCGAAGTGCCGGCAGGCGCGGCGCACCGCCGCCAGGTGGATGGGCGGGCTGGCCTGGCTGCCGAAGACCAGCGCCCGCTGCGGCCGCGGCGGCAGCGGGCCGCGCGCCGGGAAGCGCGCCAGGTCCACCGCGTTCCCGATCATCAGGATGCGCTCCTCAGGAGCCCCCAGCGCGCGCGCGCTGCGCGCGCGGCAGCGCTCGTCCACCGCCACGTAGCGCAGGATGCGGGGAAAGGCGAAGGGCTCCTCCACCGCCGCCAGCCAGCCATGGCAGACGAACAGCGCGGGCGTGGCGGGAAAGTGCAGCAGCGCCTCCACCACCTGGGGGTGGTGGTGGCCGTGGATGACGTCGGGAACGGCGCTCAGGCTCTCCAGCCGGTCGGTGATCTCGATCCCGCGGCGGCGGATCTCCTCCGCCACCGCGCCCAGCTTGGGCGAATAGACCAGGGGGGTGTGGCCGCGGCGCAGGAACTCCCCCGCCAGGTCGCGCACCACCACCTCGGTGCCGGCGGGGTTTGCCAGGTGCGCGTTGGTGATGAGGATCTTCACGGGACGGGCCGGGAGCGCCCCGGCGGCCTCCCAGTCTCGGTCACGAGGGACGGGGCGCGCAAGCGGCGTGCTCGAAGAGGGCCTCCAGCACCGGCAGCATATGCTCCCGCCAGCGGATGACGGAGGCGTAGTCTCCCGCGGCCACCCGCTGCTCTCCCCAAGTCTCGTAAAAAGGCTTGCCCTCCTGGACCGCGGGCGGGGCAGGCGGCACCCGGCGCAGGCACTCCACCCGGAAATACTCCTCTCCGTAGAGCGCCAGGGCGTCGCGCACCTCTTCCCGCATCTCCACGTAATCGTGGGCGGCCTGCAGCTTGCGCTGCAGCAGGGCATCGTCCAGGGAGAGGTGCCAGCAGTGGCGGTCGTGGACCTCGGGCAGCGATTGCCTGCGTTCGGTCAGGCGGAACTCGTAGTTGGCGGGAGCGCCGGCCGCGTCTTGGACCATGCGCGCCGCCGCATCGATGAGCGCGCGGCAGAGATCGTGGGCGGGGTTGTAGCCTTCGCTGGCGTCGCCCGCGACGAAGTCGATGCGGTGGCGGACGAAGGAGTCCGCCAGGCGATCGAGCAGCCCGAGGAAGAGCGCGGTGTTCCCCGCCAGCAGGGCGCGGTAGAGCTCGGCATCAGAGAGCGCGCCGAAGAGCTCGCCGGGCTCCGCCCCCAGCGCCGCAAACAGGCGCGCCGTGGAGGGCAGCCGGGAGACGCCCCCGCGCCCGGAGCCGTCGGTCAGCACGTAGACGCGCGGCCGGTACTCCGCCACCCAGCCGAAGAGCCGCAGCTCATGGCCGGGATGCCCGATCACCAGCGCCGGGCGGCGCGGCGTGTCGGGAGGGTCGGGCTGGCACAGACAGGCGAGCGGCACGAGACGATGCTTCCTTTACGGGAACCTGCTTGGAGACAGCCATCCCCAAGGGGGATATACCTTAGACCGCGCCCGCGGCTTCGTCAAGGCGCGCGGAGTCGGTTGGTCGGCTAGTGGGAAGCTTTGGCCGGGCTGCCGGCCGGCGGGCTTGCGGCCTTGGTCACGGTCTTCAGGGTCTTCCGCAACGCGCGGTTGCGCAAGCGCTGCGCGATCTTCTTCCTGCGCGCCCGGCCGGACCGGGCCTTGTCCCCGTTGATCAGTGACACGGTAGGCTCCTTCTCCGCGTGGTTGGGTCCCATCGAATATACGCTCTTCATGACACCCCGGCACCATCTCAGGCA
>DASPRL010000026.1 GCA_035624475.1 Terriglobales bacterium | reverse complement strand
CACCACCACCTGCTGCCCTTCACCTTCGAAGACAGCCTGCTGATGAACTCCGGCGCCTACGACGGGCTCTCCTGCAAGGACGCTCAGCAGATCATGGCAGAAGATGCGGAAGAAGAAGGCTTTGGCAAGGCAACCGTCATCTATCGCTTGAAGGATTGGGGGGTCTCGCGGCAGCGCTATTGGGGCACGCCCATTCCGATGATCTACTGCGACGGCTGCGGCATGGTGCCCGTCCCGGAGAAGGACCTGCCGGTGCTGCTGCCCGAGAAGGTGGACATCACGCTCGCCGGGGGGTCGCCGCTTTCGCGCGTGCCCGAGTTCGTCAACGTGAAGTGCCCCAAGTGCGCAGGCGCGGCCCGCCGCGAGACCGACACCATGGACACCTTCGTGGACTCGTCCTGGTACTTCTACCGCTACACCAGCCCGCGGGAGGAAAAGGGGCCCTTCGACAGCCGCGCCGTCGCCTACTGGTTCCCCATCGACCAGTACATCGGCGGGGTGGAGCACGCCATCCTGCACCTCATCTACTCGCGCTTCTGGACCAAGGTGATGCGCGACATGGGACTGGTACGAAACTCGGAGCCCGCCGAGCGCCTCTTCACCCAGGGAATGGTGATCAAGGGCGGGGCCAAGATGTCGAAGAGCGCGGGCAACGTGGTCGCTCCCGACGACATGGTGCAGAAGTACGGCGCTGACGCCACGCGGCTGTACACGCTGTTCGCGGGGCCGCCCGACCGCGAACTGGACTGGCAGGACGCGGGCGTTGAGGGCATCTCGCGCTTCCTCAGCCGCACCTACCGCTGGACGATGAAGCACGCCCAGCCTCAGCATCCGCAGTGGCGAGCGGCGGTGCCGGCCGATCCGCCGCCTCAAGCGCGCGCGGTGCAGCGCAAGCTGCATCAGACCATCAAGCGGGTGAGCGACGACTTCGAGGGCCGCTGGCACTTCAACACCTCCATCGCCGCCGTCATGGAATTGGTCAATGCGCTCTACGCGGTGGATGAGCAGGCGGGCCAGGACGGCTTCCCGGTGGCATTGGTGGGCGATGTGGCGCGCAAGCTTGCCCTGCTGCTGGCGCCTTTTGCGCCTTTCCTGGCGCACGAGATCTGGGAGCGCATCGGGGAGAAGTCGAGCCTGCTGCGGCAGCCCTGGCCCAGCTACGATCCTGAGCTGGCCAAGGAAGAGGAGATCGAGATCGTGATCCAAGTGAACGGGAAGCTGCGCAGCCGGCTGCTGGTGGCTGCCGGGGCTACGGAGGACGAGGTGCGGGAGCGCGCGCTGGCCGACGAGAAGGTGCGCGCGTCGCTGGACGGCAAGCAGGTGGTGAAGGCCATCGTGGTGCCGGGCAAGCTGGTCAACATCGTGGTGAAGTAAGACTTCGCCGCGGATGCACGCGGAAGACGCGGATCAAGAAGAACAGATCCGCGACGATCCGCGTGCATCCGCGGCCGTTCTTGTCCTTATTGTTTCTTCAGGTCCGCAGTCCAGTTCGTGACCAGGGTGAGCGCGGAGGAAGCGTTCCCTTCTACCGGGACATCCAGCAGGAGGCGCTTGCCGTCGGGGGAGAAGTAGCCGGTGGTCTGAAAGCCATTGTTGGGATCGGGCAGCGCAGGCTGAGGCTTGCCGCCGAACATGACGTGGGGCTCGCCGACTTCCAGCTCCTGTCCCTTGTTGGCCACGTCCACGAGGACCAGCTTGCGGTCCAAGGTGACGTAGGCAATCTGGTGGGAGTTGAGCCAGCCGCCCACATTGGCGCCGCCGGTGGAGATCTGCCGCTTGGCGCCCGGCCCGGGGAACGGCACCAAGTACATCTCCATCCGTCCAGACTCATCGGAAAAATAGGAGAACCACTTCCCGTCGGGCGAAAAGGTGCCGCTCAAGTCGTTGGCCGGGCTGGCCAGGAAGGGATAGGCCTTGTGCTCGCCCTCCATGGACATCATCCAGATGTCCCATCCGTTGGTGGTCTGGGTCATGAAGGCGAGGAGCTTGCGGTCGGGCGACCAGGCGGTGGGCACGCGATAGGTGCGATCGTTGGTCAGGCGCTGCGCTTCGGCGCTACCGCTGGTGTCCTTCAGGTAGAGCTGGCCGGCGTCGTCGAGGTAGACCACCTGGCGGCCGTCCGGAGACCAGACCGCCTGCGCGAAGCTGCCGGCGCCAAAGGTGAATCGGGAGGCGGTGCCCCGGGCCAGGTCGTACATCCAGAGGTTGACATTGCCGGCGCCGTCGGCAACCTCGACTAGGGCCCGCTTCCCCCCGGGCGCCAGGTAGACGTTCTGCAGGCGCGCGGGCTCGCCCACGGTCCCCCCTTTCTTCCCGTCCAGGTCGAACCAGGTCAGTTGGCTGCGCACCACCGCCCCACCGCTCTCGTAGAGCAGCCGGCCGGTACTGGAGACGGCATAGGCGCCGGTCCAGCGGAGGGCGTTGAAGGCCACATGCTCGGCGATGGGGGTGGGGTCTCCGGTGGTCCGCAGCTTGCCGGCATCGAAGGGCTGGGCCATGAGGTTGTTCTCGCGCACGAAGATCAGGTAGCCGGGGGGAACATAAAAGCCTTCGCTGCTCTGGTGGGCGACGAGCGCGCTGGTACGGGTGTCGAGGTCGAAGCTCATGATGGCGCTGTCCTTGCCCGTGGTGGCGCGGCCCGAAAAGTAGAGCAGGTGGCGGCCGTCGGGGAGGAAGTGAGGCAGGCGGTGCGACATGTCCTGCTGCGGGGTGGTAGTGAGCGGGGCCGGGTCGCCGCCCGAGGCGGGGACGAGGGAGAGTCCGCCAAAGGGGTTAGGGGCAAAGACGATCACGCCGCGCTGGCTCCAGGTGGCGCCGCGGCCGTCGGGGGCGTCGCAGATGGTCTGGACGGTGCCGTTGGAGGCGTCGATCTTCTTCAGTTTGTGCTCGGCGAAAAAGCCGATGGAGCCGCCATCCGGCGACCAGAAAGGATAGGTGGCGTCCTCGGTGCCGGCCAAGGGCTGCGCGGTCAGGCTGTCCATGGAGCGCAGCCACAGTTGCTGCTTGCCCTCGGCGCTCTGGGCGGTGAAGGCCAGCTTACGCCCGTCAGGGGAGAAGGCGAGGGAGGAGTTCTGGTCGTCGAGGCGGGCGCCAGCGGGAAGGTCGAGGCTGGCGCGCAGCACGGCGGCGGGCTGGGGGGCGCGCAGGACGAAGCCCACGGCCAGCAGGACCGCGGCCACGACCGCAACCGCGGCCACCGCCCAGGCGGCGCGCTGGGAGAGCCGACGCCGCGCGGCTACGGGCGGGGGGATGCCCACCGCCGAGGAGCCTCCCTCGGCGATCCACTTCAACTGCAGCTTGACGTCGTGCGCCGTCTGGAAGCGCTCCTCCGGGTCCTTGGCCAGGCAGGTCCCGACCACGTGCTCGAGAGCGGGCGGGGTCAGGGGCTGGGTCTTGGAGATCGGCTCCGGCTCTTTTTCGAGAATGGCCGAAGCCACGGAGATCGCGCTCTTGCCCTCGAAGGCGCGCTTGCCCGTCGCCATCTCGTAGAGCACCGCCCCCAGCGCGAAGATGTCCGAGCGCGCATCCGCCTCCTTGCCCTCCACCTGCTCCGGCGACATGTACTGGAAGGTGCCGACGATGTGGCCCTGCTGGGTGATGGGGCTGACCGGGCTGGTCTGGGTGATGGCTCCCGTCATGCCCGAAGCCGCTGCCATTGCGCCCTGGGGCTTGGCCAGGCCGAAGTCCAGCAGCTTCGCGCCACTCTTCGTCAGCATCACGTTGCCCGGCTTCAGGTCGCGGTGCACGATGCCCTGCCGGTGCGCCTTTTCCAGCGCCTCGGCGATCTCGCAGCCGGTTTTCAGCGTTTGCTCGATAGGCAGCGGGCCCCGGAGCAGCCGCGCCGCCAGCGACTCCCCTTCCAGGTACTCCATCACCAGGTAGTCGATGCCGTCCTGGTGGCCGACGTCGTAGAGGGTGCAGATGTTGGGATGGTTCAGCGAGGAGATAGCCTTCGCCTCGCGGTCGAAGCGCTGCTTCAGGTCGGGGTTCTGCGAGAACTGTTCGGGCAGGACCTTGATGGCGACGGTGCGCTCCAGCCGGGTGTCGCGGGCGCGGTAGACCTCACCCATTCCCCCCGCGCCGGCGGCGGAGAGGATCTCGTAAGGGCCTAACTTGGTCCCGGGTGAGAGTGCCATGAGGTGGCGGAATTATAGCGCGGGACGGCGATTACGCCGAACGCTCCTCCGGCGGCTTGAGATGGCAGAAGGCGCGATAGAGCAGCCCGTCGTAGAGGATCTTCACGCTTCCCCCAAGCACCAGGGGCGCGGCCAGGGCGAGGTACTGCATGACCACGCCGGCGAAGGAGGAGCCCACCGCCCAGGCCGCGTTGCGGGTGAGGTTGGTGATGCCGCTGGCGTAGGTGCGCTCCTGGGGCTCGACTACCGCCATCACGTAGGACTGGCGGGTGGGCACGTCCATCTCTACCAGCGCCTCGCGCGCCAGGAAGAGTCCCATGGCCCAGCCGGCGGTGGGCGCGAAGGGAACCGCGATCAGGAAGAGGCTGGAGGGGATGTGGGTGAAGACCATGGTGTTGAGCAGGCCGATGCGGCGGGCCAGCCGCGCCGCCACCAGGTAGGAGAGCGCGTTCAGGATGTGCACCACGAAGAAGAGCACGCCCAACTGCTCCTCCGAGAGCCCGAAGCGGCGGAAGAACCAGTAAGAGACCAGGGCGTCGATGAGAAAGCCGCCGCCCAGGGCGTCGAGCGCGAACAGGCGCGCCAGCCGGCCCACCACCTTCTTCGTCTCCGGTGTAACGGTCAGGGCGGCGGGTGGAGTCTCCGGCGCGGCAGTGACCTCGGCCTCCCGCGAGAGCAGCAGGTAGAGTGGCGCGCACAGCGCGTTGAGCGCCAGGTAAGCGAGGAAGGTGATGCGGTAGGCGGCCGCCAGATCCATCCCCAGGCGATGGCCGAGCAGGATGGGCAGGCCTCCGGCGAGCGCGCCCAGGGCGTGGCCGGTGTCGAGCAGCAGGCTGTACCAGGCCAGCGCGGAAGTGCGGCGCTCGGTGGGAACGGTGCTGGGGACGGTCGCCTGCTCCAGGGCGTAGGCAGGTCCGCGGTCGCTGCCCGTCCCGTTCACCATCCCCAGGAAGGCGATGGCGAAGATCTCGGGCACCGTCTTGAGGAAGGCAAGCCCCAGGCCTCCCACGGCGGAGAGCAGCGCCAGCAGGACGAGAGTGCGGCGGCGGCCCAGGCGGTCGGCGCGGTAGGTGACCAGCAGGGTGGCGAGGATCCCGCCCGCCAGGCCGTAGGCCACGGTCACACCCACCTTGGTGGCGGAGAAGCCGATGCGCGCCAGGTACACGCCCAGCACCACGCTCAGCAGGCCGACACCCAGCGAGCGCAGGAAGGTGGCCAGATAGACGAGGATCAGGTTGCGGCGCACGTGTGTTCTGGAATCTCATCAGAGGAGCGGGCGGGAGGCAAGCGAAGTCTTGCGGCGGGCGGAAGACCTGCTTTTTCCCGGTTCGCTTTCCGGCGGATTCTCGGTATCCTAACCCCGGCATGGCCACTTCTTCTCCCAGCCGCGTTGGCTTCCGGACCGTGTGGCGCCAGCCCGCCCTGGTGCTGGCCGAGGTCGCTTGGCGCTGGAGCTGGGGCCTGGCTTCGACGGCGGTGCTGGCGCTCTGCGCCCGCGCCTACCTGCAGAGCATCACCGTCACCAACGCCGACTTGGTGGAGTTGAAGAGCAACGTGCCGGTGCTGGTGGCCGACGCCATCAACCGCATGCTGGAAGGGTCGGCCGCGATCCTGGCGCGCCTGGCCGCCGTGGCGGTGCCCGCTATCGCGCTGATGTGGGTCGTGACCGCCTCGGTGGGCAGCGCCGCCGTCCTCAAAGCGCTGCTGCCGCAGGCCGACAAGCCGCCGATGCGGACGCTGCTAGGCGTGCACTTCCTGCGCGCCGCCGCGGCCCTGGCAGCCATCCTCGGCTACATGGGCGCCTCCATCGTGGCTGCCCACATCACCGCGCCGGGCGAGAACCCTACTCCCCAAGAAGCGGCCACCCACCTGCTGGCCTTCGGTCTGGTCTTCCTGGGCCTGGTCGCGGTGGTGGCGCTGGCCTGGGGCTCGGTGAACTGGTACCTCTCGCTGTCGCCGGTACTGGTGGTGCGCGACCGCCGCGACGCCTTCGGCGCGCTCGGCGAGGCCTGGGCGCTGGTCCGCCGTCACCGCCGCGAATTCTGGGGAGTCGGCTTGCTGAACAGCTTCCTGAGGCTCTTCTTCATGGGCGTGCTGACAGTGGTCTCCATCCCGCCGCTGTACCTGATCGGCGAGGTCCCAGGGTGGGTGGTGGTGGCCATCATCGTGTTGCTCACGCTGGTGTACTTCGTGATCGCCGATTTCTGCTATGTGGCGCGGCTGGCGGCGTACATCGAGATCGCGGAGCGGGACCGGCAGGAGGAGGCGAGCACTCAGCATTCAGCACTCGGCATTCAGCCAGAGCCAGTTGCGCCTCCCAGCGAGCCTCCGGGCGTCGCCCCAACGCTGTGATGGCTGAACGCTGACGGCTGAGTGCTGAATGCTCCGTCTTGCTTTCGCCCCAGGATTCTGAGAAAGTAGACCGTGGAACACCAATCCATCGTCGTCCTCGATTTTGGCGCGCAGTATTCGCAGCTCATCGCGCGCCGTATCCGCGAACAAAAGGTCTTCTCGGTGGTGCTGCCGTGCACCTCCTCCTTGGATGAGATCCGCAGCTACGCACCCGCGGGCATCGTGCTCTCGGGCGGGCCCTCGTCGGTCTATGACCAGGACGCGCCTACCACCGACCAGAGAGTCTTCGCGCTGGGCGTCCCGGTGCTGGGCATCTGCTACGGGCAGCAGCTCATGGCCCACCTGCTGGGCGGGAAGGTGGAAGCCGCCAGCAAGCGTGAGTATGGCCACGCCGAGGTCGAGTTCCAGGACGGCTCGCGGCTCTTCCGCGACCTGCCGCGCTCGCTCTCGGTGTGGATGTCGCACGGCGACAACGTGCGCGAGTTGCCTCCCGGCTTCCACCAGACCGCGAAGACGGCCAGCGCCATCGCCGCCATCGAGAACCCCGCGAAGAAGATGTACGCGGTGCAGTTCCATCCTGAGGTGCACCACACCCAGCGCGGCGCCGACATCCTCCGAAACTTCGTGCTCGACATCTGCGGGGCACGCCCGGAGTGGACGCCACAGCACTTCATCGACTCGACCATCGCCCAGGTCCAGCAGCAGGTGGGCCAGGGGCGGGCGCTGTGCGCGCTCTCCGGCGGAGTGGACTCGGCGGTGGCAGCTACGCTGGTGGCGCGCGCCCTGGGCGAGCGCCTGACCTGCGTCTTCGTCAACAACGGCGTCCTGCGCAAGAACGAGTTCCAGAAGGTGCAGGACAACCTGCGCGGCAAGCTGGGGCTCAACCTGGACGCGGTGGATGCGAGTACGCGCTTCCTGGGGAGGCTGGCGGGGGTCACCGACCCGGAGAAGAAGCGCAAAATCATCGGCAACGAGTTCATCGCCGTCTTCGAGGAAGAGGCGCACCGGATCGAGCAGAAGGTGGGCAAGGTGGAGTGGCTGGTGCAGGGTACGCTCTATCCCGACGTGATCGAGTCGCGCTCGGTGCGCGGGCCCTCGCAGGTGATCAAGACCCACCACAACGTAGGCGGGTTGCCGGAAAAGATGAAGCTCAAGCTCATCGAGCCGCTCAAGGAATTGTTCAAGGACGAGGTGCGGCGCATCGGCCGCGACCTGGGCATGCCGGAGGAGATCCTGCAGCGCCAGCCCTTCCCCGGGCCGGGCTTGGCGGTGCGCATCCTGGGCGAAGTCACGCCCGAGCGCATCGCGCTCCTGCAGGAGGCCGACGACATCGTGGTCTCGGAGATCAAGGCGGCGGGGCTCTACCAGAAGCTGTGGCAGTCGTTCGCGGTGCTGCTGCCGGTGATGTCGGTGGGAGTGATGGGCGACGCCCGCACCTACGCCTACACCTGCGCGGTGCGCGCCGTGCACAGCGAGGACGCCATGACCGCCGACGCGGCCGAGCTTCCCTGGGAGGTGCTGAAGCGCATCTCCAGCCGCATCGTGAACGAGGTCAAGGGCATCAACCGGGTGGTGTACGACGTGACCTCGAAGCCGCCGGGGACGATCGAGTGGGAGTGAGGATCATCGGGCGATCGGGCGATCTGAACCCCGTC
>DASPRL010000025.1 GCA_035624475.1 Terriglobales bacterium | reverse complement strand
TACAGCCGCGAGGCCCTGCGCCTGGCCAAGGCCGAGCCCCCCATCCAGCTTCCCGGGGAGCGCGACCTGCTCTGGTACGTCCCCCTGGGCGTGGGCGCGGTCATCCCGCCGTGGAACTTCCCCAGCGCCATCATGGCGGGCAGGACTCTGGCTTCCATCGTCACCGGCAACACCGTCATCCTGAAGCCCTCCTCGGACTCGCCCACCATCGCGGCCAAGTTCTTCGAGGTACTGGAGGAGTGCGGGCTGCCCGACGGCGTGGTCAACTTCTGCCCCGGCGCCGGCGCCAGCTTCGGCAACTCCCTGGTCGAGCATCCGCAACTGCGCTTCATCGCCTTCACCGGCTCGCGCGAGGTGGGGCTCGACATCAACCAGCGCGCCGCCCTGCACCAGAAGGGGCAGATCTGGATCAAGCGGGTGGTGCTGGAGATGGGCGGCAAGGACGCCATCATCGTCGATGCCGACGCCAACCTCGACGCCGCCGTCGAGGGCGTGGCCGCTTCCGCCTTCGGCTTCCAGGGACAGAAGTGCTCGGCCTGCTCGCGCGCCATCGTGGACGAGAAGATCTACGACGTCTTCCTGGAGCGGCTGAAGCAGCGGGTCGAGAAGATCACCGTCGGCGACCCCACCGAGAACCCCGGCATGGGCCCGGTGGTCAACGAGGCCGCCATGAAGTCCATCCTCGACTACATCGAGATCGGCAAGAAGGAAGGCCGGCTGATCACCGGCGGCGCGCGCGACGGCAAGGCCGGCGACGGCTTCTTCCTCCAGCCCACCGTCATCGCCGACGTCCCGCCCAAGGCCCGGCTGGAGCAGGAGGAGATCTTCGGCCCGGTGCTGGCGGTCATCAAGGCGCGCAACTTCGAGCACGCCCTCGAGATCGCCAACGACACCGAGTTCGGCCTGACCGGCGCCGTCTACACCTCCTCGCGCGAGAAGATCGAGCGCGCCATGCGCGACTTCCACACCGGCAACCTCTACATCAACCGCAAGTGCACCGGGGCGATGGTGGGCGCGCATCCCTTCGGCGGCTTCAACATGTCGGGGACGGACTCCAAGGCCGGCGGCCCCGATTACCTCTACCTGTTCACCCAGGCCAAGTCCATCGGCGAAAAGCTCTGAGCCGGATGGCGGAAGCGACGGGGCGTCCCGCGGGACGCCCCGCGATTTTTTGAAGGACCTCTTATGGCGCGCATCCTGTGCGTGGACGACGAGCCCAGCATCCTCTCGCTGAAGTGCTCGATCCTGGAAGGCGCGGGACACGAGGTCACGGCCGCGCTCTCCGCCCACGACGCCGTCGAGCGGCTCGCTCGCGCCGCCTACGATCTGGTCATCACCGACTGGCGTCTGGGAAACGCCAGCGGCCAGGCGGTGGTGGAAGCCGCCAAGGCGCGCGCGCGCACGCCCGTCATCGTGGTCTCCGGCTTCCTGGCCGAGGCCGCCGCGGCCCAGCCTCGCGCCGATCTCTACCTGGAGAAGCCGCTGCCTCCGCAGCGCCTGGTGGAGGCGGTCAATCGCCTGCTGAAGCCGGACGGTGAGCCAGAAGGAGGGCGCGTGCGCGGGAAGGGGATCGGCTAGCGCGGGCTGGAAGCCACCGCCGCCGCCGCCTCCGCCAGGATGCGGTGATGGATGGTGAACAGCGCCAGCTCCAGGCGGTCGGAGACCCCGATCTTGTCGTACACGTTGCGCAGGTAGTTCTTGATGACCTGCTCGGTGGTGCCCAAGCGGCTGGCGATCTCCTTGTTCTTGTAGCCTTGCACGATGAGGGCGACGATGCGCAGTTCCTTGGCGGTCAGGCGGTCGCGCACCCGCGCTCCCACCAGGTCGCTGTCGATGGTCTCCTTGGAGGGGACGGCGGTCTGCACCCAGGTCTCGCCCTTGGCCACCTTGCGGACGCACTCCACCAGCGCCGGCCCGGTCACGCTGCGGAAGAGCACGCCCTGCGCGCCCAGCTTCTGGTACTGGGCGGGATCGGCGCCGTTCTCGGCCACCACCACCAGGTGGGTCTTGACCTTGGCGGCCAGCTCGGCCACGGGAGCGAGGTCGGGCTTGAGCGCGGTGGAGACGATGAGCACGGTGGCGCGGAACTTCTCCAGCGCCATCATCATCTGTTCCACCGTCTGCGCCTGCGCGACCACGCGCACGTCGTCTTCCACGGCCAGCACTTTGGCCGCGCCCGCCCGGAAGATCGCCTGGCTGTCCGCCAGTATCAGCTTGATCATGACTCTTCGGCGCGCCTCACTTGCGGATGAACTTGTAGTGGTCGATGACGCAGGCCACGCCGCCCTTCTTGTCGGCCTTCTTCTTGCCCGCGCCCGCCTTGGCCTCCGCCCGTACCACGCGGCCGCGACAGCGGATCTCCACCGGCTTGGTGGTGCCCGTGACTTCAGGCGGCAGGGTGATGTCGAATTCCACCGTCGAGCCCACGGCCAGAGAGGCATCGGCGCGGATGAACACTCCGGCTGCACTCAGGTTGGAGGTCGTCCCTTTGTGCTTGGTACGAGACTTGCCTTCCCGGATGGTGATGGGCAGTTGCAGCGGGAAGCGTTTCCCCGTTCTGGCTTCCGACACAGAATCCTCCTCGGGGGACTTGCGACACGTCAGTCCGGCCAGCTCCGGCGAAGTGGTTCCTACCGTGTCGTCGACTTTATACCATGAGCGCGCGGCTGGAACCTAGCCGGAGACCCTGTCTGGGCACTCCTCCGGCGCTCGCGGCCGCGCCCGCCTCAGAACTTCACGGCCACCGGCTCGCGCTCGCCCGCCTCGGCCATCTCGAAGAACTCGCGGGGCTGGAAGCCGAACATCCCCGCCAGCAGGTTGCTGGGGAACTGCGCGATCTTGGTGTTGAAGTCACGCACCACCGCGTTGTAGTAGCGGCGGGCGTTCTGGATGGCGTCCTCGATCGCGCTCAGCGTACTCTGCAGTTGCGTGAACTGCTCCGAGGCGCGCAGTTGCGGATAGTTCTCCGCCACCGCGAACAGGCTCTTGAGCGCCTGGGTGAGCATGCCTTCCGCCTGCGCCTTTTCCCCTGGGCTGGTGGCCTGCATCGCCTGCGAGCGGAGCTTGGTGACCTCGTCGAAGGTAGCGCGCTCGTGTGCCGCGTAGCCTTTGACCGTCTCCACCAAGTTGGGGATCAGGTCGTGGCGGCGCTTGAGCTGCACGTCGATGTCGGCCCAGGAAGCGTCGGCCCGCACCCGCAGTTGCACCAGGCTGTTGTAAACGAAGATGAGGCCCACGGCCAGGACCAGCAGGACGATGAGCAGGATCAGCGCCATGGCGCCTCCTTGCGGCGGGGTTCCCGGATCTGCGCGCAAGCTACCACAGCGCCCGAGCTGATGGCAATCCTCCCGCCCGCGCTATTCGTAGCGGGTGTGGGGCTGCGGCTCGCCCGAGATCACGGTGGTGATGGGCGCCTCGATCCCGAAGACCCAGGGGAACTCGGTCCCGAAGGCGTCCATGGGCGCTGCCGGAGAGCAGACCCACGCCGGCCGCGACTCGCCCTTCACCTCGATCTGCCTGCGCTCGCACACCAGTGTCCACTGCCGTGGCGGACCGGGACAGGACGCGGTCTTCTTCCTGGCAGGCTGGCCTTCGCGGAGCGTCTCCTCCGTGCGTGTGCAATGGCTCGCGCCGGTGCGCAGCGTGTACTCGCGGCGGCCGGCATCTCCCGCGCTGCTGCCGCGGAAGGCGTACCGCCAGCGCGTGGTGCTGAGGGTGGCGCCTCCGGGATCGTTCTGCCGGCGAGTCAGGGTGCCGTGGTCGTCGAGGCGTACGCCGGGTGCGCCGTCGCTCAGGCTCGTCTCCGACTCGCCGGAGAAGTTGACGGCGCAGTGGCCGCCGCAGCCCCAGCCCCAGTCGACCTGGCGATGGGCGTTGGCGGTGATCGACGTGCCTCCGCCGGCGGCCAGAGCCGCCAGCATCACCCATGTCAGAAGGGCGCGCATGTCGCCTCAGAGCAGCGCTTCGATCTGCGCCGCGATCTCGAAAAACTCCTTGGAGTTGAAGGTGGCGCTGAAGCCCATGGACTTCGACTTGGGCAGCGTCACCGCGAGGACCTGTGCCCCGCGTTCGTGCGGCACGATCTGGAAGACGCGCGCCGGCAACTTGACCTCGAAGCCGCTGATGCCGCCCTTGGTCACGGCGAAGGCCTCGCACTTCTTGCGCAGGTCTTTGGCGGCGTTGAGTCTGCCGGCCGCGGCAGCGTCGCCGCCGAACTGCCCCTTGTCGTCGAGACTCACCTCGCCGCCCACTTTCTTGCTCACCACGGTGGAGAACAGGAGTGAGCCCGCATAGCAGCCCACGCCCTGGCGGTTCATGTGCACGTCCAGGTCGGCGGTGCGGGGCTGCGGAATGTGGAAGTGCAGCGTGAGCAGGCGCGTGGTGCTGCCGCTCCAGAGTTGCGTTCCGATGTCCTTCAGGATGGAACCCACGCTCTTCTCCGCCGTGCCTGCGTCCTCCACCTCGAAGGCGATGGGCCCGCCCAGGCCCAGCTCCTTGCGCAGCAGCTCTTCGACCTGCGACCCGATCTTCTGCCCATCCTGGCCCGAGTATGCGAGGTTGTTCATAGGCAGCTCCTCTCCCGGCGGCCCGGGAGGGGCTTTACGCTACTCCCGGCCCGGAAGGGCGTCAAGGGCGCGCCCAGGTGGGGCGGCGCGCTGTGCTAACCTGTGAGTGCCTGAGAGTTGCCGGGATGGCGGAACTGGCAGACGCAGCGGACTCAAAATCCGCCGAGGTTCACCCCTCATGGGGGTTCAAGTCCCCCTCCCGGCACCAGCATGAACCCCTTGTCGAGTGCGGCTCCTCCCGCGATCCGCTCTACGATGGCCGGTACACTTTATAGTGCGACGGAGCGTGTCATGATACCTGCCCTGGAAGGTCTGGAACCGAAACCGCTATGGAAGCACTTCGCCGCATTGGCGGCCATTCCCCGCGCCTCGACCAAGGAGGCCGCTGCCCGCAGCTACGTTCTGGCGCAGGCCGCGCGCCTGGGTTTGAAGGCCGTACAGGACGATGCCGGGAACGTCGTGATCCGCAAATCCGCGCACCCTGGCCGGGAGCAGGCGCCGATGGCCCTCTTGCAGGGCCATCTGGACATGGTCTGCGAAAAGAACGAGGGGACAGCTCACAACTTCGACACGGATCCCATCCCGGTGGTGCGCGAGGGAGACTGGCTCAAGGCTGACGGTACGACCTTGGGTTCGGACAATGGCGTAGGCGTGGCGGCAGCGCTGGCCGTGATGGAGAGCAACGACATTGCTCATGGTCCGTTGGAGTTCGCCTTCACGGTGGACGAAGAGTCGGGCCTGACCGGCGCGGCACAGTTTCCAGGAGGGCTGCTGCAGTCCAAGTATTTCCTGAACCTGGACAACGAAGAGAAAGGCACGCTGTGCATCGGGTGTTCGGGCGGCGTCAAGACCACCGCTCGCCGCAAGGTCACGCTCTGCCCCGCGCGCGCGAATGCGGCGTGGCGCATCAAGGTATCCGGCTTGAAGGGTGGGCATTCCGGTGTCGATATCCACCAGGGCCGCGGGAATGCGCTGCGGATCCTGGGTGGCGTGCTGCAGAACGTGCTCGAGCGTTTGCCGGCCGAGATCGCCGGCATCAACGGGGGCAGCGCGCAGAACGCGATCCCGCGGGAGGCTGCAGCGACGGTGCTGCTGGACTCCGCCCGGGAGCAGGAACTGAAGTCGCTGGTCGCCAAGGCCGAGACTGAGTACCGCGCGGACCTCGGAGGATTTGACTCCGGGGTGCAGATCACCGTGGAGAAGGCGGAGCGTCCCGGCACGGTGATGGATGCGGCTGACGCGAAGCAAACCGTGGCCCTGTTGGCAAGCCTGCACCACGGGGTGCTGGCCATGAGCCCCGATGTGGCCGGCCTGGTCCAGACCTCGACCAACCTGGCGATCATTACCACCCAGGGCGATGCCGTGGAGATCGTGACCAGCCAGCGCAGCGCGATCGAGAGCAGCAAGAACGCGGCTGCCGCGATGGTGGCGACGGCGTGCCGGCTGGCCGGTTTTGCAGTGGAGCACGGCGGCAGCTATCCCGGCTGGAAACCCGATCCGCACAGTGAGGTCGTGCAAAAGCTGCAGGAAGTGCACCAGAAACTCTTCGGCGAACCCGCGAAACTGATCGCCATGCATGCCGGTCTGGAGTGCGGCGTCATCGGCGAGAAGTATCCCGGCATGCAGATGGTGTCTTTCGGTCCGACCATCGTAGGTCCGCACAGCCCGAACGAGCGCGTGCAGATATCTTCCGTCGAGAGCTTCTGGAGCTACTTGAAGGCGGTGCTGGAGCGCCTCTAAGAGGCATCCAAGACCCTGCTTGGTCCCGCTTCGACAGTCTCCGGCGGCCGGTTCCCCATGCAGTACAATGACCTCCCCCGGAGGAGACCGGCTATGCGCTTCACGTTGGTCCTGCTGTTGCTCGGTTGTGCCTTGCTGGTGGCGTGCAACAAGGGGACAGCGCCCGCGTCGCCGGCGGCTTCGGCGCCGGCGGCCGCCAGCCCCGCTCCCAAGGTCGCCGAGAAGATCCCCGATTACGAATTCGAGCCCCTCACCCAGACGGACGTGGACATGTACCTGGCGGTCATGCGCGAGTCGGTGCAGAAGTTCCGGCAACTGCCGCCGGCCGACAAGGCGGTGCTGGCGCAGGAGGCCGACTACTACAAGCACCTGAAGTCGGGCTGGCATCCCGCGCCCACGCCCCAGGAGCAGGATCTGTTCAAGCGCTCCGACGAGTTGCACCATCTGGACGACGGCGTCGCCCGGCAGAAGGGCGTCTATGAGCGCTACGCCGCGGTGCGCGAGGCCATCGAGGGCATGGTGGGCCCGATGAAGTGCGGCGACTCCGATTGCGGCCAGGGCGAACCCGAGGACGACCCCGCCCTGCGCAAGAAGCAGATCGAGGACGACAAGAAGCGCAAGGCCATCATCCAGCAGGACTTGGTGTTGCTCAAGCCGCATGAGGCCGAGATCCTGAGCTTGGCCACCGAGATCCGCATGATGGGAAAGTAGTACCGAGTAGCGAGTACCGAGTACCGAGAACGCGACATGGACTATCTGCTCAAGACTGAGCCCTCGGAGTACTCCTTCGCCGATCTGCAGAAGGACAAGCAGACCATCTGGGACGGGGTCTCCAATCCCGTGGCGCTCCGCAACCTGCGCGGCATGCAGAAGGGCGACCGGCTGGTCCTCTATCACACCGGCGACGAGAAGCGCGCGGTGGGCACCGCGACCGTGCTCTCCGTGGATGCCGCCGATCCCAAGAACCCGCGGGTGAAGATCGAGGCAGACAAGGAAGTGCCGCGGCCCATGACGCTGGCCGAGATCAAGGCGGCGAAGGTCTTCGCGGACTCGCCGCTCGTTCGCCAGGGCCGGCTGTCGGTGGTCCCGCTCACCGAAGCCCAGTACCGCCTGCTCACTTCGCGGTAGACTACGCTTCCCATGGCGACCGTCTATGCAGGCACGTCGGGCTGGGCCTATCCCAGTTGGAAGCCCGCCTTTTATCCCGCCAAGCTGGCCAGCAAGAAGTTCCTCGAGTTCTACGCCACGCGGCTGAACTCGGTCGAGGTCAACTACACCTTCCGCCGCTTCGTGACGGAGAAGCTGCTGGCGGGCTGGATCGCGGCTACGCCGCCGCACTTCCAGTTCACCATGAAAGCGAACCAGGCGATCACGCACGTGAAGCGCCTGCGCGAGGCCGCCGACTTCACGCGCAGCTTCATGAACTCACTCGGGCCCTTGGCCGAGGCCGGCAAGCTGGGCTGCGTGCTCTTCCAGCTCCCACCCTTCCTGAAGTGCGACGCCGTCCTGCTGAAGGAGTTCCTGGCCATCCTCCCGGCGCGAGTGCGCTGCGCCTTCGAGTTTCGCCACGCCTCCTGGTTCACCGACGAGATCTACGGGCTGCTGCGAGACGCCAATGCCTCGCTCTGCCTGGCAGAGAGCGAGAAGCTGGTGGTGCCGGAGGTCGAGACCGCGGACTTCGTGTATTTCCGCTTGCGCAAGCCCGAGTATTCGCCGGCGGAGCGCAAGATTCTGAAGGAGAAGGTAGACCGGCTCACCGCCGCCAAGAGGGACGTCTACGTCTACTTCAAGCACGAGGACACGCCCGAGGGCGCGGGCTACGCGGAAGAGTTGCTGGGCGTTGCCCCGAAGCACTAGGGTCATTTCGTCGGGGGCGGGCTGCCGACCGGCCGCACCTCGATCGGCATGTGCAGGGGCGCGCCGCCCGGTCCCGGACACATCGAGATTCGCGCCGCGATCGCGCAGGCACGCTCCAGGCTCGCGACGTCCACGATCCAGAAGCCGGCAAGGAATTCTTTGTTCTCGGGAAACACGCTGTCGGTGATTGGCATGCCGTTCTTGTCCGCCCGCACCAGCTTGGCCTCGTTCGGAAACGTGAGGCCTTCCGCGAAGACCAGCTCGCCCGACGCGCGCAGCTCTTTGTCCAGATTCCTCATGAATCCAACCATGGTCTTGATGTCCTGCTCCGACCAGCCGCTGAGCCCTGTCGAACCGGCCTTCATCGTGTTCATCATCAGCATGTACTTCATCGCTATCTCCGTTCTCTGATCTTCGCGTGACTCCTAGCCGCCCGTCGAATCCCGCACAAGCTTGTCCAATTTCCCGAGCGCGTCCTCGAGCCTCTGCGGCTGCTTCAGCACCGGCGCGAACAGGTCGCCCAGGCGCGCAAAGCGCTCCTGCACGTTGCCCAGGTGGAACTGCGCGGGAGAAAGGCCGGGCGCTACCTCGCGCCACATCAGTGGTGTCGAGACGGGCGCGCCGGGATGCGCGCGCAGCACGTAGGGTGCGGAGATGGTCTTGCCGCCGCCGATCTGCAAATAGTCGAAGTAGACCTTGCCCTTCTCGCGCTGCTTGACGGCGCGTGGCGTGGTGAACAGGTCGGGGCGCTCGTGGGCCACCAGCCGCGCCAGCACCTCGGCAAAGGAGCGCGCCTGGTCGAAGCTGTAGCGCGGCTCGAGGGGGATGTAGATGTGCATGCCGTCGCCGCCGGTGGTCTTGGGATAGCCGGCTAGCCCGAGCTGCTCCAGGCGGCGGCGGACGAGCTGCGCCGCTTCCACGATGCGGTCGTAGCCGCAGTTGTAGGGATCGAGGTCGAGCAGGATGAAGTCCGGGTGGGCGAGCGAGCCCAGGCGGCTTTGCATGGGGTTCTGGTCGATGCAGCCCAGGTTGGCGAGCCACAGCAGCGTCGGCCGGTCCTGCGCCAGCACGTAGTGCTTGGCCTCCTCGCCCTTCTCGGGCGCGATCTTCCTGCGGTGCACCCACGCGGGCGTGCCCTGGGGCGCATCCTTCTGGAAGAAGTACTCCCCCTCGATGCCGTTGGGGTAGCGCTTGAGGGTGAGGGCGCGGTCGTGCAGGTGCGGCAGGATCAGCTCCGCCACCGCGTTGTAGTAGTTGATGACGTCGCGCTTGCGATAGCCCTCGCGCGGATAGAAGACTTTATTGAGGTGGGTGAACTTCAGCTTGCGGCCGTCGATCGAGAGCGTGACCTCTTCCTGGGGACCGGGGAGCAGGGGCGCGGGCAGGGCGGTGGTTGCGGCGGGCTCCTCGGCAGGCGCCGCCGTCTTCTCGCCCTCGAGCACGCAGTCTCTCGCCGCTACGTCGAGACGCAGCCCCTGGAAGACGGGAGCGCGCAGGCGGCCGTCCGGCGTCCAGGAGTTGTAGCGCACCGCGCAGACCACTTCCGGCTTGAGCCACCGCACCTTCTTCACGTCGGCTGGGACCTGGGCCAGCGGCGAGCGCGGCGTGGCCAGCGGCTTCAGCTTCTTCCAGACCGTCTCCAGCATCTCCTGGGTGAAGCCCGAGCCGACGTTGCCGGTGTAGCGCAGCTTGCCGCCCTCGTAGCAGGCCAAGGCCAGGGAGCCAAAGGGCTCGCGCTCGCCCTCCAGCCAGCCGCAGATGACAAACTCCTGCTGGTTGACGACTTTGATCTTGACCCAGTCGCGGCTGCGGCGAGGCTCGTAGCGGCTGAGCGCGCGCTTGGCCACGACGCCTTCCAGGCCGTTCGCGCGCGCCGCTTCCATCAGTTCGCGCCCATTGCTGAACTGGTCTGAGAGGCGCACCAGCGGGCTGGGCTTGAGGAGGGCCCCCAGGGCGCGCCGCCGCTCCGCCAGCGGCGCCTCGCGCAAGTCATAACCGTCGAGGTAGAGCAGGTCGAAGGCGAAGAGCGTGACCGGCTGCGTGCGCGCGAGGTGCGGGACATTTCTCGGGCTGGCCATGATGCGCGGCTGCAGCTTGGCGAAGCTGGGCCGCCCTTGCTCGTCGAAGGCGACGATCTCTCCGTCGAGCACGGCAGTCTTCGCGGTCAGCAGGTCGCCCAGGCCGCGGAACTCCGGGTACTGCGCCTCCATGGCGTTGCCGGTGCGCGAGAGCAGGCGCACCTTGCCGTGATCGAGCAGCACGAGGGCGCGCACGCCGTCCCACTTCACCTCGTAGAGCCACTCCGCGCCCTCGGGCAGGGAATCGGCGAGCGTGGCCAGCATGGGCTGGACCGCGCGCGG
>DASPRL010000024.1 GCA_035624475.1 Terriglobales bacterium | reverse complement strand
CACAACGGCGTGGCCCTGTTCATCGAGTGCATCATCGCTTCCTCTTTCGACCCGGCGGCGCGCGAGCGCTTCGCCAAGCGCAAAGACCTGCGCTTGCTCGAGGCCACTCCTGACCCCCTGCGCTACGTGCTCAAGGCGGTCTCGGGCGGCGCCCTGCTGCAGGACAACGACCTGCACCGGCTCGACCCCAAGGACGTCAAGGTGGTCAGCGCCCGCCCGCCCAGTGAAGAGGAGATGCGCGCTCTGCTCTTCGCCTGGAAGATCTGCAAGCACGTCAAATCGAACGCCATCGTCTACGCGCGCGAGGGGCAGACGGTGGGCGTGGGCGCGGGGCAGATGAGCCGCGTGGACTCGGCCAAGATCGGCGCCATGAAGGCGGTGCTGCCGGTGAAGGGAACCGTGGCCGCCTCCGACGCCTTCTTCCCCTTCCCCGACGGGGTGGAGGAGATCGCCAAGGCGGGCGCCACCGCCATCATCCAGCCCGGGGGCTCGGTGCGCGACCAGGAGATCATCGAGGCCGCCAACCGCCTGGGCCTGGCCATGGTCTTCACCGGCATCCGCCACTTCCGCCACTAGACGCAAGCTCCGCCCGCTCCTGCGTTCTTGAAAGTAGGGCTGGCAGGGCCTCGGGCCCATGGGTCACGTCCGTCGCGGACGGCAAACAGGGTAAAATAGGCATCAACCCGACCGAGGCCGCGCGCATCTATTTGGCGACCGGCGTGTTTCTAGGGGCCAGGGGCGCTTTTCCCGGAAATAGGGCTTGAATGAGAATCCGATACGTTGTTCCGCTCGTCGTCCTGGCATCACTCCTGGCGTATTCCCAGCAGGCGCCCAAGCCCCAGGAGTCGGCCCCACCCGAGGCCACGCCCAAAGCTCCCGACCACGCCGCCGCCTACTACCACGCCATGCTGGCGCACAGCTATGAGGAGCAGCGGCAGTACAGCAAGGCCATCGATGAATACAAGCTGGCCATCGCCGCCGATCCCACCGACTCCTACCTGGCAGGGCAACTGGTGGAGCTCTACGCCAACAGCGGGCGCATCCGCGAGGCGGTGCTGGCGGCCCAGGAGATCCTCAAGCGCGATCCCAACAACGTGGCCGTGCACAAGCAGTTGGGGCGCATCTACCTGCGCTCGCTGGGAGACGTGCAGGCGGGGCAGCAGTCCGACGACCTCCTGCGCCTGGCCCTGGAGCAGTATCAGGAGATCGTGCGCCTGGAGCCCACGGCCGAGAACCATCTTCTGCTGGGGCGGCTCTACCGGCTGAACAACAACACGGCCGCGGCGGAGAGCGAGTTCAAGGCCGCGGTCGCGGCCCAGCCCGACTCCGAAGAAGCGGTCAGCAATCTCGCCCTGCTTTACAACGAAGAGAGCGACTACGCGCACGCCATCCAGCTCCTGACCGCGGTGCCGGAGGCGGCCCGCTCCCCCAAGATCTACGCCACCCTGGGCTATACCTACGAGCAGCAGAAGGACTACCAGCGCGCGGTCGAGGCCTACCGCAAGGCCGTCGAACTGGACCACGACAATCTGGATGCCATCCGCGGCCTGGCCCAGAACCTGCTCAACGACGGCCAGATGGAGGCCGCCCTGGAGCAATACAAGGTCGTCGCCGAGGCCGATCCCCAGGACGCCCAGGCCTTTCTGCGCATGGCCGAGATCTACCGCCGCACCGGGCGGTTCGACGCCGCCCTCGACAACCTGAAGAAGGTGGAGGCGCTGGCGCCGGGCTCGCTCGAGGTTCCCTACAACATGGCCCTGGTGTACGACAGCGAGGGGCGCTTCCCGGAGGCGGTGCAGAAACTGCAGGCCCTGCTCGACCAGACCGCCAAGCCCGACGGCAACTATAGCTCCGCCGACCGCGCCAATCGCGCCATCTTCCTGGAGCGGCTGGGGAATGTCTATCGGGAGATGAACCAGCCGCTGCAGGCGGTGGACACGTTCCGCAAGATGCTGGAGCTGGGCGACGACAACGCTTCCCGCGCCTACCAGGAGATCGTCGAGCTCTACCGCGACGCCAAGCAGTGGAACCTGGCCATGGCCGCGGCCCAGGAAGCGGTCGCCAAGTTGCCCCAGGACCGCACCCTGAAGATGGTGCTGGCCGCGCAGATGGCCGACGCGGGCCAGCCCGAGGCCGCCCTCGCCCAGGTCAGCAGCCTGCTCAAGGGCACGCCCGACGACCGCGACGTCTACCTCACCCTCACCACCCTCTACAGCCGGCTGAAGCGCTGGGGAGACGCGGAGGAGGCGCTGCGCAAGGCCGATGCGCTGGTTTCCCGGCCCGACGACCGCGACTACGACAACTTCCTGTGGGGCTCGCTCTATGAGCGCCAGAAGAAGTACGACCTGGCCGAGGAGATGTTCAAGAAGGTGATCGCCGGCGATCCCCGCAACGCCGCCGCCCTCAACTACCTGGGCTACATGCTGGCCGACCGCGGCCAGCGCCTGGAAGAGGCCCTCGGCTACATCCAGAAAGCGGTGCGGCTGGAGCCGGAGAACGGCGCCTACCTGGACTCGCTGGGCTGGACCTACTTCAAGCTGGGCAACTACGAACTGGCGGAGCAGAATCTGCGCAAGGCCGTGGATCGCATGGGCAACGACGGCACCATCCAGGACCACATGGCGGAGGTGTACGAGAAGAAGGGCGACCTGCGCCAGGCCGTCGCCCACTGGGAGCGGGCGCTGGCGGAGTGGAGCAAGTCCAGCCCCGCCGACGTGGACTCCGCCGACGTCGCCCGCGTGCAGAAGAAGCTGGAATCCACCAAGGTCCGCCTGGCCCAGCAGAAGAGTCAGTGAATAGTGGATAGTGAATAGTGACGGGCGGCCGTGCCGGCCGCCCGTTTGCACTTCGTGCCCTCCATGGTTCCCTTTGTGCCCTTCGTGGTGAGCTTTTCTATCCACTATTCACTATCCACTATCCACTGAGTACACTTTCTTCATGCTCGCCCCGTATGCGGTCAGAGTGGAGGAATCGCGCGGGCGCCGTCATCCCGAGCCCCCGCATCCCTACCGCAACGACTTCCAGCGCGACCGCGACCGCATCGTGCACGCGCGCGCCTTCCGCCGACTGGAAAACAAGACCCAGGTCTTCACCCGCCGCCTCTCCGACCACTTCCGCAACCGGCTGACCCACACTATCGAAGTCTCGCAGATCTCGCGCACCATCGCCGCCGCCCTGGGGCTGAACCTGGACCTGGTGGAGGCGCTGGCCCTGGCCCACGACCTTGGCCATCCTCCCTTCGGCCACGCCGGGGAGCAGGCTTTGGACGCGGCCATGCGCGCCCACGGCTCCTTCTTCGACCACAACCTGCACGCGCTGCGCATCGTCGAGGACTTCGAACGGCGCTACGCTGCCTTCCGCGGCCTCAATCTCACCTTCGAGGTGCGCGAGGGCATCGTCAAGCACTCCCGCGACTACCACGCCGGCGACTTCCCCGAACTGGCTGAGTACCTGCTCGAGCAGCGCCCGCCGCTCGAAGCCCAGCTCATCGACCTCACCGACGAGATCGCCTACAACACCGCCGACCTGGACGACGGCCTGGAGTCACGCCTGCTCACCTTGCGGCAGATCCGCCAGGGGGTGGAGAGCTTCGACCGCCTGTACCGCGAGGTGCAGACGAAGTACCCGGGCGCGCCCGAGAAGCTGAAGTTCAACGAGGCCCTCAAGCGCCTGATCGACCGCATGGTCACCGACCTGATCGAGAACACGCGCGCGCGGGTGGCGGCCGCGGGCGCGCAGTCGGTGGAAGACGTGCGCCGCCATCCTGAGCGCTTGGCCGCCTTCAGCCCCGCAGTCGAGGCCGAGCGCCGTGCCGCCAAGGAGTTTCTCTATCAGAACCTCTACTTCAGCGCCCGCCTCGATCCGGAAAAGCAGCAGGCGGAGCGGGTGATCCGGGAATTGTTCGAGCACTGGCTGGCGCGGCCGGAGACGTTGCCCGCCGGCTATCAGGAGAAGGCCCGGCAGGAGCCCCTGCCGCGCGTGGTCTGCGACTACATCGCGGGCATGACCGACCCCTTCATCGTCAAGCAGCACCGCAAGCTGCTGGGCGGAAAGCAAACCTAAAGAGAGGGTGGGCAGGCTTGCCGGCCTGCATCGGCGATCGGCCGGCGGGAGAAGAAGATGCCCTGGTCAGCCGCGGCGGCGGCGGTCGCGCTTGCCCGGGCGATGGAGCCGGTCTTCGGCGACCTCGCGGCGGTGGCCGCGGCTGGTGAGCAGGCGGGAGTCGGCGCGGTTGATGGTCTTCTCCAGGCGCTCGCCGCCTTCACGCAC
>DASPRL010000023.1 GCA_035624475.1 Terriglobales bacterium | reverse complement strand
TCAGCCGGGTAAGGTACTCGAAGGCCTCGTCGGGGGAGGCGAGTTCGGGCTCGCTCACGATCTCGATGAGGGGCACGCCCGCTCGGTTGAGGTCGATGGCGGTGTGCTCTTCGGCGCCGGGGAAGCCTTCGTGCAGGCTCTTGCCCGCGTCCTCCTCCAGGTGCACGCGGGTGATGCCGATCTTCCTCGCGGCCGCGCTGCCGATCTCGAGCCAGCCGTGTTCGGCCAGGGGCTGGTCGTACTGCGAGATCTGGTAGCCCTTGGGCAGGTCGGGATAAAAGTAATTCTTGCGAGCGAAGATGGAGGTCTCGCGGACCTCGCAGTTCAGCGCCATGGCCGCCAGCACGGCATACTCCACCGCCTTCTGGTTGAGCACGGGCAGCGCGCCGGGCAGGCCCAGGCACACCGGGCAGACGTGGGTGTTGGGCGGGTCGCCGAAGCGCGTGGAGCACGAGCAGAAGATCTTGCTGGCGGTGAGGAGCTGGACGTGCACCTCCAGCCCGATCACGGGCTCATAGCGGGCGCGCGCGGCCGTCTCCGGAGTGGTGGCCATAGACGGGGATTATAAGGGCTGCGCCGCAGCGCAGCCCGGGGCTTGGGGAAGCGCGGCGGCTTACGGCGGGGTCAGGCGGCTGGCCACCATCTGCCAGTGCGGGGTGGCGCCGCTGTTGAAGAGCAGCAAGCCGCGGGCGCGCACGGTGTCGCCCGCGCCCACGCTGGTGATCCCCACAAAGCGCGTGCTGGTCTGCTGGAAGACGGTGACCTGGGTCTCCCCGGTCAGCAGCGTGAGGTAGGAGTCGGCGGGCAGGTTGAGGATGATGACCCCGGTGGTGCCCTGGCCCGAGCCGCTGCTGCTGAGCACCTGTCCCGTCACCGCCTGCTGCTGCAGGGTGACGTGGCCGGTGGTGATGGTGGTGGCGCTGGGCGTGCTGGTGGTGACCCGGATCTGCTGTCCCTTGGTCAGGGTGGTAGCGGTGAAGGCGGGCAGGGTCAGGCCGGTGAAGTCCACCTCGTCGGTGTCCTCGGCGTAGGCCGCCGTGTCCATGCCGTTCACGTTGAAGAGGCCGCCCAGCGTGGGCTGGGTGAGGGTGGGCGTGGCCTCGTTCTGGACGACCTCCTGCACGCTGGTGGCGGGCGCGCCGGTGATCGAGGTCACCATGCCGTTGACCTCCAGGCCGCCGGGGGTGAGATCCAGGGCCTCGACCTTGGTGGCCAGCAGGCTGCCGTCGGACTGCACCGCTCCGGTCACCTCCACCACGTTGGAGGCCGCCAGCCCGCTCAACCCGGCGACGCCCACGAACTGGGTGCTGGTGTTGGTGGCGATGGTGAGGCTGTTGGCGGCCTGCTCCACCGCCAGGGTGAAGTTGGGGCTGGAGATGCCGGTGATGGTGCCGTCCACGTCCTCGAACTTCCCGCTCTCCACCTCCGGGCTGGTGGGGACGATGGGAACCAACGCCCCGACGAACGAAGGCGTGATGGTGACGTTGAAGCTGGGGTCCACGTTGACCGAGGAGGACATGTTGAAGTCCAGGTTCAGCACCATGGGGGTGGTGTTGACCGCGATGCTGCCCAGACCGACGGTGAAGCTGGTGGTGCCCAGGGTGACCGTCTGCTGCGGCCGGGGCACGCCCGCATTGTCGAGGACGGTGGCGTGGGCGGTCGCACTCAGGGTGATGGTGGCCTGGGTGAAGGTGTCCTGACTGAGAGTGGTGGTGGCCAGGGGCTGCAGGCTGCCGGCGATGTGACGGAACTCCACCTTGGCGGGGGCGCTCAGCAGGTTGGTGGTGCCGCCGCTGGAGCTGGTCAGGGCCACCTGGTTGATGGTCATATCGAGGGCCACGACCCGGTCCACAGGAGCGTCGCCGATGTTCACCAGCAGGGTGACGGTGGCCGTGTGCTTGTTGCCGCCGCCGCCGCCACCGCCGCCGCTGCCCAGTTCGCAGCCGGGCAGCAGCCAGAACATGGAAAGCAGGGAGAGGACTCCCAGGATGACGAAGAATCTCCGTTTCGAATGAGGCACACCAACCTCCCGCCGGCGGACTGAACGCGTCTGACCGGGTGCGCGGAGAAAATCACTCGAATTGTGAACCCGGAAGGCGGGGAAGACAAGACGGCGGAACCTGGATGATGACCCCGGAAGGTCCTGGCCTGCGGTGCGCCGCCGGCGGCCTCAGCGCGCGCCCGGCTGGTAGGTCAGGTACTTCTCCATGGGGATGGAGAAGTAGAAAAGCTCCTTGCCGCCCGCGGTCACGCCGCTGACGTAGAGCATGCCCCCGGCCAGCGGGTTGGCGATGTCCTGCACGTCGAAGAAGAGGAAGCCGGCGCGGGTGGAGTGCGGCGGCACACTGCTCCAGGCGAAGCCGGCGGACTCGATCTCCTCCTTGTCCTCCTTGCTGACGCTGGGCTTCACCTTCTTGCGCGGAAAGGGGAGGGGATTGCGGGAGGGCTCGTCCGGGCGGGCGCCCTGGCGGGCGATGCGGCGGTAGATGTCCTCGGGGACGGCGGGCAGCAGCTTGTCGCGGTGCACGGTGACGAACTCCACCTTCATGGCGCGCAGGTCGAGCTCCTGGCCGCCGTCGTTGGTGACGATGAGCTGGATGGGGAGGAAGCCGGCGTCCTTGTAGGGCACGCGGAAGATGGCGGCCTTGTCGGGCATGTCGTAGGGATCGGCGGCGATGCTGACCTGCTCGTCCTTGTGGTCGTCGCGCGCCGGGTAGGTCTGTGCGGGATAGGTCTTGGGCGGGACGAAGCCGCCCCCTGCCGGCGCCTGCGCCAGGAAGCCTCCGATCAGGACGAGGGAGACAATCAGGAACCAGCGTGGCCGGGAGTTCCGGGGAGGCATACGCCAGGATTATAAGGCCGCTGGGCGGGAAGGCA
>DASPRL010000022.1 GCA_035624475.1 Terriglobales bacterium | reverse complement strand
GTTGTGGGAGAGCACGGTGAACTTCCAGTCCAGCAGGCTGCAGGGACGGAGGCGGCCGACGGTGGCGGTCATGCCCGCACCGCGGTCCACGTCCAAACGGGGCTGCGGCCGGTCGGCGGCGGGATCGTATTCCAGCGGGCGCTCGGGGGCGTTGGGCAGGCGCAGTTCTTGCGGAACGCCGCGGAAGCCGTTCCAGGCGGCGATGATCTCCTCCGCGGTGGCCGGGCGCCTCAGCTTGACCGAGACCGACTCGGTGTGGCCTTCCTCCACCGCGACGCGGTTGCAGTGCACGCTGATGGCGAGGGCGGCGTCGGCGACGCGTTTGCCGTCCAGCCGGCCCAGCAGCTTGCGCGCCTCCGCCTCGACCTTTTCCTCTTCCCGGGCGATGTAGGGAATGACGTTGCCCAGGATGTCGAGCGAGGACACGCCGGGATAGCCGGCCCCGCTGATGGCCTGCATGGAGACCATGAAGACTTTTTCCAGCCCGAAGGCGCGCTCCAGGGGCGCCAGCGCCATCACCAGGCCGATAGCGGTGCAATTGGGGTTGGTGACCAGAAAGCCGCCCGACTTGCTGCGCGACTCCTGGCACTCCAGCAGGCGGACGTGGTCGGGATTGACCTCGGGGATGACCAGGGGCACGTCCGGCCACATGCGGCAGGCGCTGGAGTTGCTGATGACGAAGTGACCGGCGGCGGCGAAGCGGGGCTCCAACTGCTCGGCGGCGGCCGCGTCCAGCGCGGCGAAGATGAGGCGGGGAGCGCCTTCCGGGGTGGCCGAGGAGACGGGCATCCCGGCCACCGCCGGCGGGATCGGGGTCTTCAACTGCCAGCGCGCTACCTTGCCGTAGGCCTGCCCGGCGGAGCGCTCCGAGGCCGCCAGCCAGGTCACCTCGAACCAGGGGTGGCGCTCCAGCAGTTGCAGGAAGCGCTGGCCGACGATGCCGGTGGCGCCCAGGATCCCGACTGGAATCTTGGCGGGGGACATAGGATTTCAGGATTCTACACCAGCGTTTGCGCGCGGCCGGAGGCGGGGCCGCAGGCAGGTGTCTCGCGGAGGCCGGGAATCTGATATCCTCGGCATGTCGGCCCCCAGCCGGCGACTGGAGCTGTCTTCCAGGATCCTGGGCGCACCCCGGCGCCTTTCCAGTCTTGCGGCGCCCGGACCCGCGGAGAAGGGACGGTCCTCGTCATGCCCGAGCTACGCCAGAACCGCTTCACCAAGGAATGGGTCATCGTCGCCACCGAGCGCGCCAAGCGCCCGGAGGAACTGGCCGTCAAGAGGGAAACCAAGGAGATGCCCCACTACTCGCCCAAGTGTCCCTTCTGCCCTGGCAACGAAGCCATGGCGCCGCCGGAGGTGCTGCGCATCCCCGACGACGGCGCCTGGAAGGTGCGGGTGGTGCCCAACAAGTTCGCCGCGCTGGCCCGGGAGGGCGAGCTGACCCGCAAGATCGAGCGCTCCAAGCGCACCATGAACGGGGTGGGCATCCACGACGTCTTCGTGGACACGCCCGACCATGCCTTGACCACCGCCCTGCTCCCGGATGAACAGGTGACCGACATCCTTTCTTCCTACCTGCTGCGCTTCAAGCAGGTCAGCGCCGACCCCCGCATCGCCCACGTCACCATCTTCAAGAACCACGGGGCGGCGGCGGGCACCAGCCTGGAGCATCCCCACTCGCAGATGATCGCCACCCCGGTGATCTCCTCGCACGTGCGCGGGCGGCTGCACGAGGCGCTGCGCCACTACGACGAGTTCGGGGAGTGCATCTTCTGCACGGTCTTGGGAGAGGAGTTGGAGGAGGGAAGCCGGGTGGTGGTGGAAGGGAAGCAGTTCGTGGCCTTCGAGCCCTTCGCCTCCAGCTCCCCCTTCGCCACGCACATCTTCCCCCGCCGCCACATGGCCAGCTTCGGGGACATCAACCAGGAGGAGATCCAGGACCTGGCCGCCGTCCTGAAGACGGTGCTGGCAAGGCTGTACTTCGGCCTGGAGAACCCGGACTTCAACTACACCATCCGCACCGCCCCGGCGGAGAGCGCCGGCGTCCCTTACTACCACTGGTACTTGAGCGTGATTCCGCGGCTGACGCGGGTGGCGGGTTTCGAGCTGGGCTCGGGGATGTTCATCAACACGGTGCTGCCCGAGGCGGCGGCCGAGTTCCTGCGCAACGTGAAAGCGGAAAAGCCGGCTGCGGTGGCCGGCTAGCGGGGAAGGGCGGGGCTAGTCGCGCACCACCTCGGCTTTGTCGGCGTCGATCACGATGCGCAGCAGCTTGTAGTTCGAGTCGAGGAAGAGCGCCCAACTGCTGCCGTCCTCGTAGTGCAGGTCGAAGTGGTCGAGCTCCACCTGGTTGCCGCGGATCTGCACCTTCTCCTTGCCCTTGTATTCCAGCGTCACCTTCATGGACATGTGCTGGCGTGGCACCAGGACGCCAAAGTCGGTCTTGGGCATGGCGCAGCCCTTCTCGCTGGGAGTGGGGCCGCAGGCCGCCGCCAGGTAGCGCCAGACCAGGATCTCGCGCTGGATGAAGGAATTGTCGTCCAGCACCATGGTGGAGTGAGGGAGCAGGAAGGGGATGTCCAGGGGTTTCTCGTTGCCGCCGGGCATGACGTGTTCGATCAGGAACTCGTTGCTGGGCTCCACCACCACCTGGGACTTCTCCGGGAAGACCGACTGCCACTCGTAGCGCAGCAGGTCGCCATTGGCCGCCAGCTCCAGTTGGGTGGTCTGGGTGGCGCGCTGGTCCCCTCCTTCCACCTTCAGTTCGGCGGTGGCCACACTCTTTTCCTTGCCCTGCTCGATGCGGAAGCTCTCGGAGCCGACGCGTTTGCCGTTGATGAAGATGCCGAAGGTGCCGGAATCCACCGTCTTGCCGCCGCCCTCTTCCTTGTGCGCCAGCAACGAGGCCGGCAGCGCCACCGCGACCGCCATCACCAGAACCACCCACCGCAGACGACCAGATTTCACCGTACCTCCCCAGGAGTGGAGGGTTCCGAGGCCTGCAGTTGCAGGCGGGCCAGCACCTCGTCGGCCACGGCTTCGAGCGACTTGGCCTCGGTGTCCACTCGCACCTCTACAGCCATATATCGCATTCTCCGCTCTTCATACAATTGGCGAAAGCGGTTCTCCTCCTGAAACAGGGGACGGGCGGCATGGGTCTGGGCGCAACGCCGCCGCAGTTCTTCTACCGAAGCGTCGAGGAATACCACCGGGCAGCCCGTGGCCCGCAGCCGGCGCGCGTTCTCCTCCTGCACGGGTGCGCCTCCGCCCAGTGCGATCACGGTGGGCCCGGAGGTGGGGAGTTCGCGCAGCAGGTCGGCCAGGGCCGCGGACTCGGCGCCGCGGAAGGCGGCTTCCCCGTCCTCGCGGAAGAGGTCGGCGATGGTGCGGCCCTCGCGCTGTTCGATGCGCTCGTCCAGGTCGAGGAAGCGCCAGCCCAGGCGCGCGGCCAGGACTCGTCCCACGCTAGTCTTGCCGGCCCCCATGAAGCCGATCAGGAACAGGGCGCGGGCGCGTTGCTCCGCCGGAGGGTTCATGCCGGTGCTGAAATGGCGGCGTTCCGCCCGCTCTCGCTCACCGCTTGGTGACGCGGATTGTACCACTCAGCGAGCGCAGCCGGACGGAAGAGGCGCCGCTGTTGGCGGTGCCCGCGAAGGCCTTGCCGGCGGTGAGCGGGAAGGTGGTGCGCCGCTTGGACTGTTCCAGGGGGAAGTCGCTGAAGGCGCTGCCCTTCATGGAGCGGGCCGTCAGATCCACCGAGGCGCTGGCGGGCAGGCTGACGTCGATGTTGCCGAAGTTGTTGGTCAGGGAATAGTCGCCGTTGGAGCCGAAGTCTCCGGTGTAGCGGATGTTGCCGTTGGTGGTGTTGACCGTGACCTTGGGGCCGGTGACGTTGAGCAGCTCCACGTCGCCGCCCACGGAGGTGATCTCGACGTGCCCGCCGCTGACGTTGGTCAGCGAGATGGGGCCGTCCACGGTATGGACGTGCACATGGGCGTCGCTGACGTCGCGCACCTCCACCTTGGCGAGATCGCCTTCCAGGATCACGTCGCCGCGCAGCCTCTCCGCCGAGTAGGGCCCGGTGGAGCCGCGCACGCTCACGCTGGCGTCCATGGGAACGCTGACCTCATAGTCCACCCGGGCCTCGTCCGGGCTGGCTCCGTCCTGCATGTGGGTGCGCGCCTCCGTGCGATTGCCGGCCTGGCTGCTGTCCACGTCCACCTTGTCGGAGTGGGTGGTGGCGGTGATGGTGACCTGGTGCCCGGGAACGCCTTTGACGGTGACCGGCCCGTATTCGTTCACGATGGTCACCAGGGGCTTGGGCCCGACCGTGTACTTGAACTCCTTCTTGCTCTCGGCGGCCAAGGCGACGGTGGCGGCGAAGGCCAGCGCCAGCAGGACGGTCTTGGATGCGGGTGTGCTTGCCATGTTCGTTCTCCGGGTCATGCTACTGCATTGAGTGCGACATTGCCATCTCGTAGAGCATGGCCTTCTGTTCGTAGGCTTGCCGCAGGCTGTCGCGGGCGTCCTCGTCGTCGGGGTTGGTCTCCACGTTGTGCTTGGCGTCGCGGATGTAGGCGTTGACGTTCCTCAGATTGCGCTCGTAGCGGGCGCGGACCTCGGGCTCGCGATCGGCGACCGAGGCCAGGACCTTCTGGTCGTTGGCGTCCATGGCGGGGCTCTCGGCGACCACGGCGTTCGCCGGGGTCGCGTGCCCGCCGAGGTTGCGATAGAGCAGGGCCCCGGAGAAGACCAGGACCAGGACGAAGGCGGCAGCCAGGGTGGAGCTCGCCCAAGTGGGAGCGGGAGGGACCCAGGCCGGAACCAGCGGCGGGTCGGCAGCCGGACGCGAGGACTCGATCAGCCCCTCCATCTCGGCGGCGGCGCGGATCCGCTGCCACACCTGCGGAGGGGGCTCGTCACTGGCCGCCAGCCGGCGCGCCTCCTCCGCGATCAAGGTCAGGTCCTGCGTCAGCCCGGAACACTCCCGGCAGGAGCGCAGGTGTTCGGCTTCCTCCGCCGTGGCGCCGTTGTCCAGCACCTCCGGCAGGGCCTTCTGAAATTCTGCGCACTTCATGACTTCCTCTCCCTCAGCGTCTCTACCTCTGGCCCGCTCCTCTCAGCGGCTGCTGGCCTTCTCGGCTCTGCTCATCCGGAGGAGCTCGCGCAACTTCAGGCGCGCTTTATGCAACTGCGACTTGCTGTTTCCGATGGAACAGCCCATCATCTCGGCGATCTCGTTGTGCTCGTAGCCCTCCACGTCATGCAGCACGAAGATCACGCGGTACCCCTGCGGCAGGCTCTCGATGGCGCGCTCCAGGTTGACCCGGTCGATGGAGCCCGCCAGCACCGGATCGCGGGCCCCGATATCTTTGCGGGGCGCGTCCTCCTGCTGCGGTTCCAGCGTCTCTTCCAGCGAAACCTCGGGTAGGCCCTTCTTGCGCAGCTTCATCAGCACCACGTTCACCGCCATGCGGTGCAGCCAGGTGGAGAACGCCGACTCGCCGCGGAAGGTGGCGATCTTGCGGTAGAGCTGCAGGAACGCCTCCTGCGTCAGGTCTTCCGCCTCCGCCACGTTGCTGGTCATGCGCAGGCATAGCGAATACACGCGGCGCTTGTGCAAGGCATACAGCACCTCGAACGCGTCCGGATCCCCTCGTTTCGCTCTCTCGATCGCCTCAGCTTCGGAGAGCTGCGCGACCTCTGTCTTCTTGACCTGTGGCAAGAATCGCCTTTGTCAGGCCGCTATCTACCTAGATGCGGCCTAAGTAGCTGACCGTTGTATGGGTTGCGGGATGCCGTATCCAGTCGTCCATGTACCGGCGGCGGGCTCCCTCAAGGTACTCTCAGGGCAGGGTAACGGCATCCCCCCTGCCAGTCAACCAGCCTCCAGAGCCGCCTATTCCAGATCCTGTCGCGGGGCCGGTATCGGCTCTCTCCTCAAGCAGTTGCGGACTTCGTGGTGATGGTTTCCAGGCCGTGGCCGTGGGGTCCGGTCTCCCGCCGCCGCAGCAGCCAGGCAAAAAGTACGCCCAGGAACCCCAGGATGGAAAAGATCCACATCCCTAAAGAGTAACCACCCGGATTGGTGGCGCTGGCCTG
>DASPRL010000021.1 GCA_035624475.1 Terriglobales bacterium | reverse complement strand
CACCACCAGCGCGACCACGCCCAGCAGCACCAGGATGATGCTGATCACTGCGATGTAGGCCACCAGGCCGCCCAGCCTGCCCACTTCCTCGCGCGCCATCTCGGTGAGAGACTTGCCGTCGCGCCGCACCGAGAAGAGCAGGATCACGAAGTCCTGCACGCAGCCGCCCAGCACCGCGCCCACCAGGATCCAGAGGGTCCCCGGCAGGTAGCCGAACTGCGCCGCCAGCACCGGTCCGACCAGCGGTCCCGGGCCGGCGATGGCGGCGAAGTGATGTCCGAAGACCACCCACTTGTTGGTGCAGACGAAGTCGCGCCCGTTCTCCAAACGCTCGGCGGGAGTGGCGCGGCGCGGATCGAGCGCCAGGACCTTGGCGGCCACGAACTTGCTATAGAACCGATAGCCCAGGGCGTAGGTGCAGAGCGCCGCCAGCACCAGCCACATGGCGCTGATGGTCTCGCCGCGGTGCAGCGCGATGGCGGCCAGTGCCAGCGCGCCCGCGACTGCCACCGCCGCCCACGACAGAACGCGCAGGATTCGCCGCAGGTTCGAGTTCAGGGGGCCCCTCCCAACGAGCGCCCTATTCTGTCGAATCCAGACGCCGGGCGCAACGCAGGAGTTTCAGGTCGCCGAGGCCGGGCGCGAAAGGGAGAGCCCACCGTCGTTGCGGTAGAGCTGCCGGCGTCGTCCCAGGAAAGCCAAGCCGAGCAAGATGACGGCGGCGCCGGCGTAAAACAGGGAGATGCGGACCTCCGGCGATGGCGAGACGCCCACGAAGTCCGCTTCCGGGGCGTGGTTGACCGGTCCCACGTACCACCAGATCGTAAAGATAGCCTCAAACAGCTTGCTGCCGCCGCTCCACACCCCGCAGGCCAGAGCGAAGGAAGGAATGAAGAGCACAGCCGCGCCCCAGGCCAGCAGCGACACCCAGTGTCCCCCTAGCAGGAAACGCAGGGCGCCGCCGCTGCCGGTGATGGCCGCCAGCAGCACGCCCGCCAGCCACGCGGCGGGCAGTTGCCGGCGCAGGGAGTGCGCGCAGGAAAAGACCAGGGCGTCGGTGGCGAAGCGCGATTCGCGCATGCCCATCGCCGACCACAGCAGCACAGGCCAGATCCAGGCGAAGGCCAGCACCTGGCGCGCCGCCTCCAGCGGACTCAAGAGCGTGCCCAGCCACAGCCCCAGCGCCACCAGGTACCACCAGCGGCTGCGTCCCTTGAGCATCAAGCGCACCTCCGCCAGCACCAGGTGGCTGAAGGGAAAGCGCCGCTGCGCCGGCGGCAGAGGGGTGAGATGGACCGGCGCGAGATGCGTATCGCCGTTCTCTTCCGCTGCCGGCTCAAGGTCGCTTCCCTTCCCGCCTCGGCGGCGTTCGCGCGCGGGATCGAAGCGGTGGAAGAACACCGCCGCCAGCAGGGCCAGAAACACGGCGATGACCAGCCACGCCAGCCGCCCCCCCACCATCCCGGCGCTCCAATGTAGGCCGTTCCAGACAAAGCGCTTCGGCGGCAGGGTCACCCCACCGACGTTGAGCTCCAGGGTGAAGGCCTCTTTGTAGTTCGAGGCCACGGCGCGCACTCCCGCCCCCATGTCGTTCATGAACAGGTCGATGCCGGCGAAATCCGGCAGGTTCGAGCCGGCGCTCAACGCCAGCAGCGTCGTCCACAAGAAGAAATACACCACGTTCCCCAGGCCGCGGCGCAGCCAGGAAATGCTCTCGAACAGGACCGCCAGCGCCGCGGTCACAGCCATGCCGGGCACGGCGATCAGCAAGAAGGGCGAGAGCAGCGGCCACAAGCGCAAGTGGGGGTCCTCGCCGCGAGCGAGTTGCATGGCCACGGCCGCCACCCCCAGCACTCCCACCATGGCCGCCAGCACAACAAAGTTGCTCAGCGCCTTGGCCAGCGTGTAGAAGGGCTTGCTCATGGGTGTGGCCGCCAGGATCTGTCCCACGCGGGTCTGCTCGTCGCGGTCGATGGCGTTCTTGACCATGTAGAAGCCGGCCAGGCTGAGGAAGCTGGTGGTCACCAGCGCCATGAGCGCACCGATCCAGGCGGAGTTGTACACGCCGCGGTACTCGCCCAGGTTGAGCATGATCCGCCCCACCGCGGCCAGGTAGCCGAGCCAGGCGGCGAAGCCCAGGATCAGCAGGAAGCTGCGCCGGCGCACGCGCTCGAGGAAGTCGGCGCGCACCAGGTGGTAAAGGACGCGCGCGGTGGTCATGCCGTAGCTCCCGCTCGAAACTGCGTGAGCGCCAGCAGGTAGGCATCTTCCAAAGTGGGAACCAACGGCTCGGCCGCGGCTCCGGGCGGGCGCTCGCCCACCACGCGCGCGTGCACCCCATCGCTGCGCCGCGCGGTGGAGGAGATCAGATGTTGTTGCCGCGCC
>DASPRL010000020.1 GCA_035624475.1 Terriglobales bacterium | reverse complement strand
CGCGACGGCGGCAAGACCTGGACCAACGTCACCCCCAAGGGCATGCCCGAGTGGAGCCTGGTGAGTATCATCGAGGCCTCGCCCTTCGATGCCGGTACTGCTTACGTCGCTGTGGACCTGCACAAGCTCGACAACCTGCATCCCCTGATCTACCGCACCCAGGACTTCGGCAAGACCTGGACCGAGATCACCAAGGGCATCCCGGATGATGCTTACACCCACGCCGTGCGCGAGGATCCCAAGCGCAAGGGCCTGCTGTACGCCGGCACGGAGCAGGGCGTGTACGTCTCCTTCGATGACGGCGGGCAGTGGCAGCCCCTGCAGCTCAACCTGCCGCGCACGCCCATCCACGACCTGGTCATCAAGGACGACGACCTGGTAGTAGCCACGCACGGGCGCTCCTTCTGGGTGCTCGACGACGTGGAGCCGCTGCGCCAGATCTCCGCCGACCTGGCCAAGCAGGAGGTCATCTTCTACAAGCCGGCGGCGTCGTACCGGCTGCAGTGGCCGGGCGAGGTGCCGCGGCGCCAGCCGGTGGGCGAGAACCCGCCGCAGGGCGCGGTCTTCGATTACTTCCTGAAGGAGAAGCCCAAGGACGTGGTCACGCTGGAGATCTTCGACAGCCAGGGCAAGCTGGTGCGCAAGTACGTCAGCAAGCAGGAGAAAAAGACGGAGGAGCAGCCGCCCGAGTGGCCCGACCAGACCAAGCCCCCGGAACTGATCCCGGCGGAGGCGGGCATGAACCGCTTCGCCTGGGACCAGCACTACCAGGACCCGGTGCAGGTGCCGGGAGCGTTCTATGCCGGCAATCCTCCGCAGGGACCGCGCGTGCTGCCCGGCACCTACCAGGTGAAGCTGACGGTGGCGGGGAAGAGCACCACCCAGCCCCTGAAGATCAAGCTGGACCCGCGGAGCAAGGTCTCGCAGGCCGACCTGGAGAAGCAGTTGGAATTGGGACTGAAGCTGCGCGCCCGCAACTCCGACCTGCACAACGCGGTGAACCAGATCCGCGAATTGCGGGCACAGTTGAAGGCGCTGGAGTACCGGCTGGGCGACGACCCCAAGGGCAAGGAGGTCGTGGCCGCCGCCAAGGCGCTGGATGCCAAGATGACCCCGGTGGAAGAGCAGCTCATCCAGACCAAAATGAAGAGTTCGGAGGGCAATCTGAACTATCCCACCATGCTCAACGAACAGTTCTACACGCTGACCTTCAGCGTGGGGCTGGCCGACACCGCGCCCGCGCGGCAGCAGTACGAGGTCTTCGAGATGCTGAGCAAGCAGCTCGACGAACAACTGGCCAAGTGGAAGGCGATCGTGAGCGAGGACGTCCCCGCGCTCAACGAGCTGATGAAGAAGAACAACGTGCCCGCGGTGGAGGTGTCGCCGGCGGCCAGCCAGTAGCGCCGGCCGCCGGCTTCAGGGTTGCTGCCGCGCCAGGCTGAGCAGGAAGACGCCGGCGGCGACGCTCACGATCAGCGGTCCGGTCTCGCGGTGGAGCCACAGGGCGAGGCATGTGCCCAGCACGGTGGCGAAGACCGAGAAGCCGACTGCCAGCCCCAGCATGCCGCCCAGGCTGCGGGCCAGGCGCTTGGCGGTGGCGGCCGGGATGATGATCAGCGCCCCCATCAGCAGCACGCCCAGGTAGCGCAACCCCAGCGCGATGGTGAGTGCGAACATCTGCAGGTAGAGCAGATTGAGATGGCGGACGTTGATGCCGGCGGTGCGGGCCACGTCGGGCGAGACCAGCATCACGATCAAGCTGTTCCGGCGGGCCACCACGAAGAGCACGATGGCGCCCGCGGCCGCCAGGCCGAAGACCATCTCCGGCCACTTCAGCGCGCCTGCCCCACCGAAGAGCGCCTCGATGAGGTTCTCCCCCGAGGTCATCAGGCTGCCGATGGCGAGGGCGGCGGAGAACACCACGCCGATAACGGTTTCCGTGGTTGCCCGCGCCCGGTCTTCCAGCGCCCACACCAGCAGGGCCCCGAAGAACAGCATGGCCACCGCCCCGAAGATGGGGTGAATGTGGAGAGCGAGCGCCACCCCGATGCCGGGCAGGGCCACGTGGGAGAGGGGGTCGGCGGCCAGCGCCATCCGTCGCATCACGGCGAAGCAGCCCATCAGCCCGGCCGCCACCGCCATGGCCACCGACAAGAGCAGCAGTTCACTCGTCATGGACGTGATACTCCATGTGGGCGCCATAGACCTGGTCGAGCAGCTCGGGCGTGAGGATGGCCCGCGGCGCTCCAAAAAAGGCCAGAGCCCGGCTCAAGCAGAGCACGTTGGTGGCGTAGCGGTAGACCACCGACAGCTCGTGGGAGATGAAGAGCACGGTCAGCCCGCGGTCCTCCTGCAGGCGATGGACCAGCTCGTTCAGGCGCTCTTGCCCGGGCTCGTCCACGCCCGCCGTGGGTTCGTCCAGGAGAAGCACGTTGGGATCCCCGACCAGAGCAAAGGCGACCAGCAAGCGCTGGAACTGCCCCCCGGACATGGTGCCGATGGGCTGCCGGGCGATGGCCTGGGAGACCCCCACCGAGCTCAGAATGCCGGTGACATTCGCCGCCGGCGCGCCCGCCAGGGCCGCGCGCGCCCGCAGGAAGTCCACCCCGGTGATGGGAATGTCGCGCTCCAGGTCGAGTTTTTGCGGGACGTAGCCGATGCGCACCCCGGGCGACCACCGCAGGTCGCCCTGGAAGGGAATCGCTCCGATCAGCGCCCGGAAGAGAACGGTCTTGCCCGCGCCGTTGGGCCCGATGATGGCCAGGGAGCTGCCCCGGGGGACCTGGAGGCTCAGGTCCGACAAGACCTGGGTGCCGCCGAACCGCACAGAAAGCTGGTTGACTTCGAGGACGTTTTCCACGGGGTCAGGATGGGGCACGTCGTTCGCGCTACCGATATTGCGCTTGCCGCGATGGTTTTGTCCAGAATGGCCTGCTTTTGGGAGCCGCCATTGTATCCGGCATCCCGGAGTCCGCTGGACTCAAGAAAAAGGGGCGCTCCGCTTCCCCGGAGCGCCCCGAGCCTTGCCAGAGAGGACTTCCTCAGGCAGCCGAGGTGGTCTTCCCCTTGATGCGCTTCTGCCAGGCGGTCACGTGGCGCAATTCGTGGCCGAGATAGACCTGGCGCGGGCGCGCGATCTTCTGCTCCCCGTCCTCCAGCATCTCCTGCCACTGGGCCAGCCAGCCCGCGGTGCGGGGGATGGCGAACAGCACCGTGAACATCTCCGGTTTGAAGCCCATGGCCTGGTAGATGATGCCGCTGTAGAAGTCGACGTTGGGATAGAGCTTACGGCTGATGAAGTACTCGTCCTCCAGCGCGATGCGCTCCAGCTCCAGGGCGATGTCGAGCTTGGGATTGCGTCCCGTCACCTTGAAGACCTCTTCCGCAGTCTGCTTGAGGATGCGGGCGCGGGGATCGTAGTTCTTGTAGACGCGGTGCCCGAAGCCCATCAGCTTGCCGTGGCCTTCTTTGGTCTTTTTGATGTAGGCGGGAACGTTGTCCTTGCTGCCGATCTCGTCCAGCATGCGCAGCACCTCTTCGTTGGCCCCGCCGTGCAGGGGGCCCGCCAGAGCGGCGGCGGCCGCCGCGGTGGCCATGTAGGGATCGGCCTGCGAACTGCCCACCGAGGCCGAACTCAAGGAGTGGACCCACGAGATCACCCACCACACCCTGCTGCACGAGAACGTGAAGAAGCTGATGGACGGTTTCCACTA
>DASPRL010000019.1 GCA_035624475.1 Terriglobales bacterium | reverse complement strand
CGCGCCCGCCGGCGCGCGGGTGGCGCGGCGGCTGTCCACCGCCTTCTTGTACTTGGAGACTTTGCGGAAGCTCTCCATGGCCTCGCCGTACTCCTGCTTGAGCAGGCGGGCCTCCTCCACCTCGGCCAGGTGCTTGACGATGACGTCGCCCTCGATGCGGCTCATGATGCTGGCGCCTTCTTTCTGCACCTTGGCGGCGAAGGTCTTGATCTGCTCGGTGGCCTCCTTGAAGAGCTGCTCGAAGCGCGCCCCGAAGAAGGCGTTATAGACGGCCAGGGTGGCCAGCACGCGGGGATGATAGATGGAAGGTCCCAGCGCCTGCTTGATCTCGCGCGCCCGCTGCACGATGCCGGAGTCCATGAGGGCGTCGAAGTGGCGGAACTCGTCCACCTCCTGCTCCAGGAACTCGAACTCCTGGACCAGTTGCGAGTGCTCCGGGGGCAGCTCCGGGGGCTTCATGTCGCCCATCACCTTGTAGAGTTCGGCCTCGAACTCGAGAGCGTCGGCGGCGCTCTGCTGCACCGGCTCGAAGGCGGGATTGGCGGGGGGCCGCTTGCGGCTGCGGAAGAGGAAGGTGACCACGAAGTCGGCCTTCTCGCGGTCGGCGGGCGAGCCTTTGCGCATGTAGTAGCGCAGCAGGGCCTCGGCGACCTCGTAGCGGGTGGAGCGCTTGAGGGCGTCGCGCACCATGGGCGGGGTGATGGCCAGGTCCAGGATGGCGAGCCAGGTCTTGAAGGAAGAGACGGAATGGGCGCCCTCCGGGGTGGGCCGGAACTCCTTCACCTCCTGGGGCACGGGCACGGCATGGCCGACGGTCTCGTGCAGCAGTCCCATGTAGAAGATGTGGACGCTGACCAGGTCGTGCAACTCGAGGGTCGAGCTCTTCGACAAAGTCGGACTCCAAGGTCTGTGTTCCGGGGGCGGGTTTCAAAGTCTAGTGCAGGACGGGGCGGGGAACAAGCGTCTTCAGGAGGAGGCGCCTTCCCGCCCGGAAAACTCGACGCCCACGGCCTCGCCCTTGCGGTAGCGCACCACCACGCTCAGAGTGTGGCGATTGTCGGTGCGGGGTTCGACCACGGTGATGCGCAGGCGCTGGCCGGGCTGGAATCCGGCCGCGGCCTGCTCGGAGCCGGTGTGGATGAGCATGCCGCCGCCGCTGGCCTGGGCCACGCGTCCCAGCTCGCGCCCGGTGTCGTCGACGGCGCGGGCGTCGTCGGGCAGCAGCAGGCGCTCGAAGCGGCGCTGTTCCCGCGGCATGGCTTACTTGCCTCCCAGAACCAGCTTGGCGATGGTCTGCAACTGCATGTTCGACGTGCCTTCGTAGATCTTGCCGATCTTGGAGTCGCGCCAGTACTTCTCCACCGGGTAGTCCTTGGTGAAGCCGTAGCCGCCGTAGATCTCGATGGCCAGGGAGGTCACGCGCTCGGCCACCTGGGAGGCGAAGAGCTTGGTCATGGCGGCCTCCTTGACGAAGGGGAGGCGCGCGTCCTTCATGCGGGCGGCGTTGTACACCAGCATGCGCGCCGCCTCGATCTCGGTGGCCATCTGGGCGAGCTGGAACTGGATACCCTGGAATTCGGCGATGGCCTTGCCGAACTGCTTGCGCTCCTGGGCGTACCGGGCGGCGCAATTCCAGGCGCCTTGGGCCACGCCCACCATCTGCGCCCCGATGCCGATGCGGCCTTCGTTCAGGGTCTCGATGGCGATCTTGTAGCCCTTGCCGGCCTCGCCCAGCACGTTCGACTTGGGCACCCTGCAATCCTCCAGGATCAGTTCGCAGGTGGAGGAGGCGCGGATGCCCAGCTTGTCTTCCTTCTTGCCCACGCTGAAGCCGGGGAAGCCCTTCTCCACCAGGAAGGCGGTGATGCCCTTGTAGCCGGCGGCCGGGTCGAGGGTGGCAAAGACGATGAACAGGCCGGCCTCCTTGCCGTTGGTGATCCACAGCTTGCGGCCGTTGAGGAGGTAGTCGGAGCCCTTGAGTTCGGCCTTGGTGGCCAGGGCGAAGGCGTCGGAGCCGGAACCGGCCTCGCTCAGGGCGTAGGCGCCCACGCACTCCGCCGCCATGCGCGGGCAGTAGCGCTTCTTCTGCTCCTCGTTGCCCCAGCGCAGGATGGCGTTGTTGACCAGGGTGTTCTGCACGTCCACGATCACTCCCGCGGAGGCGTCCACGCGGGAGAGTTCCTCCACCGCCAGTACTGCTTCGAAGAAGGTGCCGCCGCCGCCGCCCAGGCTCTCGGGGATCTCGATCCCCATCAGCCCGAGTTGGAAGAACTGGTGGACCAGTTCCTTGTCGAAGACGCCCTTCTCATCCATCTCCTTGGAGAGAGGGCGGATCTTCTCTTCGGCGAACTGGCGGATGTTGTCGCGGAAGAGGACCTCGTCTTCGGTGAGCGCCACCAGGGGGGCGGGCGCGGGCTTCTGGGCTAGGGCTTCGGGCATAAGGACTTCCTCGGGAAGAAAATAGGACGAACGATGGATTGTAGCACCGCGAAGGGAGAGAGAGCAGCGGGGCGCGCTAGCGGCGGCGGACGGGCTTGAGTTCGTCGGTCTCGAGGATCTTGCGGATCTGGTTGCGGGCGTGCACGGCCCAGGGGCCGCTGGTGTCGAGGCGGACGTAGGAGCGCCAGTGGGTGAGGGCCTTGCGCGGCGACTTCAGCTTCTCGTAGGCCAGGGCCAGGTTGTAGTGGGCGTCGGCGTAGGTGGGAGCCAGGGCGATGGCCGCCTTGTAGGACTGGATGGCCTCCTCCAGCCGCCCGGTCTCATCGAGCACGTTGCCCAGGTCGAAGTAGGCGAGAGCGTAGCGCGAGTCCGATTCCACCGCGGCGCGGTAGTGCTGCTCGGCGAGCGCGTACTCCTGGCGGTTGTAGTAGAGGGTGCCCAGGTTGATGTGGGCGGCAGCGTAGCGGGGCTCCAGCTCCAGCGCCTTCTGGTAGGCCTCGATGGCCTCGCGCTGGGTGGTGGGATCCTCTTCCAGAGCGATGCCGCGGGCGAAGTGATCGGCCACGGTCTCCAGCGGGCGGATGGACTTCACCTTGGCCGGCACCACGGCGCGGGTTCCGGAACCGAAGTCCATGACGAACTGTCCGGCGATGGGCTCCACCGCCTGGCCCTGGTGGCGGAAGGCCACGCGGCGGCGGCCGGTGGAGAAGGTCCCGGCCTCCAGCAGGGGCTTCTCCATGCCCGCCACCTGGCGCTGCATGGCTTCCAGGGACTGGCGGATCACTGCCGGGCGCACCTTCTTGGCGCACAGGTCGCGCAGCTTCTTGATCTGCAGGAGATGGAAAAAGGAATAGCTCTCGGTGGCGTCGATCAGTCCGGCTTTCTCCCAGCCCGCCAACTGTCGTGCCGTGATGCGAAGGATGCGAAGTACGTCCGCTCGCCGGTACGTGTTCACTGGACGATGCTCACACCTCGGGCTCATTATCGGGAGGGTGCGCGCGGTTGGCAAGAGCAAACTTGGTTCCGGGATGTGGAAAACCAGGCCGGAAAAATCGCACCGCGCGCGGTGCAGCTTTCTCTTTTTCGCCGCCGCCGTTTAGAATGATCGCATACCACAGGGGCCGACGTAGCTCAGTTGGTAGAGCAGTCGATTCGTAATCGACAGGTCATCGGTTCAAGTCCGATCGTCGGCTCCAGAAATCCAGCCCTCAGCCCGCCGCTAGCGCGCCTTCTGCCCTTCACAGACCGTGCCGCAGTAGCCCAGTTGCGCATGGGCGATGCGGCCGTCGGCGCCCACCGCCCAAACGTCGCCGGTGGAGAAGACCGCACTCATGCTGTTGAACCCGGCGGGCAGCGTCAAGCTCCAGCTCTTCAGGCCATCCTGGGACACGGCCGTCCCCGACGATCCCACCACCGCGATCCAGCCTGTCTCGGAGACGTAGGCGACCGCGGAGAAGTACTTCTGCGGGGCCACCGCAGCCGGCTTCCAGGTTTTGCCGCCATCGTCGGTGAGGGCCAGGTTGGCGCCGCCCTGTTCGGGGTGCTGGTAGTCGCCGCCGGCGATCACGCCGTGACGCGCGTCGCGGAAGGCCACGGAGAAGATCCCCGAGGAAGCGCTGCCGTGCACGATGGGAGTCTCCGCCGCCTGCCAGGAGAGGCCGCGGTCGCG
>DASPRL010000018.1 GCA_035624475.1 Terriglobales bacterium | reverse complement strand
CCCGCTCCCAGCACCAGCACCTTGGCCCCGGTGATGCTCAGCCGCTGCTCCAGCGGCCGGATCACCCCCTGCACGTCGGTGTTGAAGCCGTAGAGCTTGCCGTCCTGCCCGCGGATGACGGTGTTGCACGCCCCCACCTTCTCCGCCAGCGGCTCGCAGTTGTCCAGGTGCTTGAGGATGGCTTCCTTGTAGGGCATGGTGACCGAGAGGCCGTGGATGGGGATGTCGCGTACGCAGGCCAGCAGGTCTTCCAGCTTCTTGGCGTGCAGCGCCAGGTAGACGGCATTGACGTTCTCCCGCCGGAAGCCCGCGTTCATGATGGCGGGCGAAAGCGAATGCGCCACCGGGTCGCCCACCACCCCGTAGACGCGCGTGGCCGCGTCCACCTGGCCGATGCGGTAGGTGTCGCGCAGCTCGCGCGCCGTCACCTGTCCGGGCGCGGTCTCTTCCCCCGGACCGAAGGCGGCGAAGGTGAAGACGCTGCCCGCCCGCACTCCCAGCACCCGGCTGATGATCCCCTGCTCCCCCATGCACAGCCCGATCATGGAGTGCTTCTCGCTCTTCTGCTCCAGGAACTTCATCATGCGCACGTTGTCGTAGAGACAGGTGGCGGTGCTGACGATCTTGTAGAAGTCGGCGGGCAGCCCCTGCATGCGCTGGAAGGTCTCCTCCAGCTTGCGGGTGGCGCGGAAATCGTGGAAGGAGAGGATGAGGGCGGCGTGGCTGCGGATGCGGGCAAAATCCCGGGCCGCCAGCCTCAGCCCGCTCTGCAGCTCCAGGTCCACCAGTTGGCAGCCGGCATCGCTGGCCTTGATTAGAAAGTTAACCTGCGCCGACACCGAGCCCCGGAACTTCCCCCCATTCGCCGCCCGCCGGCAGGTGGCGATGGCCAGCACCTCGGGGTGGTAATCCAGGAAGTGGCGGATGCGCTGGAAGGCGGTCGCCGGCCGCCGCAGGTAGTCTAACCTGAACTCAATAAAGGGGTTATCCCGCACCAGCGTCTCCGCCTTCTCGATCATCTCGGCGGCGCTGGGAGCGGTTACGGCGACGCACAGGCGGGGCAGGCGCAGGGGCAGAAGCCGAGGGGTATATGTGGAGACGCTCGCCATTGCACTCCTCGGGGGCGGCTTCATACTACCGATGCACCAGAAGGGATGCAACAGGGGAGTAATCTGCCCGGGCCCCTTTCCTGCCCCTAGGTACCCTTCCGGTTAACATCAGGCCATTGACCCACTTAGGGTGCTTTGCTAGCGTTGCAACCGGAAACGTCCCGCTTTTGGACGGTCGAGTCTTTGTGCGCACGGGGGCAGCCGGTCTGCCTTGGGTTTCCCGGGGTCGCTCCGGGTCCTACGCCGCCTCCGCGCCAGGGGAATCCGGAGGAAACATGAAGCGGATCGGTTTGGTCCTTGTAGCACTGGCGGCCGTGGCCATGGCCCAGCAGCCGAGCACCCAGACGCCGGCGGCCCAGGTGGCTGCCACCAATCTGGTGGAGACTGCGGAGCAGCCGACCTACTCCGACGTGTATTGTGCCGGCTTCATCACCAACCAAGCCGTGCCCGAGAGCGCCTACGTGGTCGCCGGCTGGGACACTCCCCACGAGACCTACTACGGCAGCCGCGAGTACGTTTATCTGACCGGCGGCGGCTTCCAGCCGGGCGCGGAATACAGCATCGTCCGCCACCTGCACGACCCCAACCGCTTCGAAGCCTATTCCGGACAGCACATGGAGATCGCCGGCCTGGGCCAGGCCTATGCCGAGCTGGGGCGGGTGAAGATCGTGGACGTTCGCGGCAATACCGGGATCGCCTGGGTCTCCTACTCCTGCGACGCCATCAATCCCGGCGACCTGGCCATCCCCTTCGTGGATAAACCCATTCCCACCTTCGCCCCGGTGGTCCCCTTCAATCGTTTTGCCCCGCCCAACGGCAAGCTGAGCGGGCGCATCGTGATGGCCAAGGACTTCGACTACCTGGTGGGCACCCACGGCCGCGTCTACCTCAACATCGGCGCCGACAAGGGAGTGAAGGTGGGCGACTACTTCACCATCACCCGCACCTATCCGGACACCCGCAAGGACCAAGGCGACTACCTCTCCTACAAGGCCAGCATGATCACCGACACCCAGGAGCACCCGCCCACCTTCCCCAGCACGCGCAGCGGGGAGCTGCCGCGCATGGCCCTGGGCCAGATGATCATCGTGGGTGTCACCCCCACCAGTTCCACCGGCATGGTGACCTTCGCTCTGGAATCGGTCCAGGTGGGCGACTACGTGGAGCTGACGGAGTTGCCGCCGCCCCCCCCGCCGCCGCCGCCGGCGCCCATGAACCCGCCCACCATCTCCTGTGTGGCCAGCCCGGCGACCGTGCACCTGGGGGAGAGTTCCACCATCACCTGCCAGGGCGCCAGCCCCGATGACCGCCCGCTCACCTACACCTTCACCGCCGACCGCGGGCAGCTCGCGCCACGGGACAACACCGCGGTGCTGGCTACCCAGAACGTCAGCCCCGGCGCCGTCACCGTCACCTCCACCGCCACCGACGACCGCAACCTGTCGGCCAGCGCCATCAACACCATCAACGTGGAAACCGCCCCCGCGCCCCCGGCCGCCGCCAAGCTGGCCGACATCAACTTCAAGCGCGGCTCCGCCTACGTGGACAACAAGGCCAAGGCCATCCTCGACGACATCGCCCTGCGCCTGCAGCGCGAGTCCGACGCCAGCGCCGTGGTCATCGGCTTCCGCGATGCCAAGGAGGCCAAGACCCTGGCCGCGCGCCGCGCCAACAACGTCAAGGCCTACCTCACCCGCTCCAAGGGCATCGACCCCAAGCGCATCGAGACGCGTACCGCCACCGAGGCCGGCATGAAGGCGGAGGTCTGGATCGTGCCCGCGGGCGCCAGCATGCCCTAGGGACGTCGCCTGTCGCCAGTCTCCAGTCGCCAGCGGCAACCACCGCTGGCGATTTTCTTTGCTTCGGATCTCAGGAGTTTCGCCGCGGATTCACGCCGGATTTCCGCGGATGGGCTAACGGCTAACGACCAACGACCAACGACTAACGGCTGTCTCCATCCCCGAAGACCTCGGCGGTGAACCCTTCGATCGCCGCCCCGCGCCGCCAGGCGTCGCCGGGCAGGCCGGCCTTGTGGCAGGTTTCCTCCAGAAAGGTCTCGACGTTCCAGCCATACTCCCCCGGGACCTGGGGCAGGAGCAGGCCGCGCTGCCGCCCCAGCCCGACCACCAGGCCGTGGCGCCCGATCTCGATCTCCTCCGGGCGGATGGGCCGCAGGGGAGAGAGCACGCTGATCTCTGCCTCCAGTTCCGCGACCTCCTCCGCACTCACCGGGTAGAAACGGGTGTCGTGAAAGGCGGCCGCCACCGCGGTCTCCGCCACCGTGCGGTAGAGCGGATGGAGGGCCAGCACGTAGCCCACGCAGCCGCGCAATTGCCCGCGCAGGTGCCAGGTGGTGAAGGCGCCGCGGGGCTCCGCCAGGTGGCCCGAAGGCGGGGTGAGGTCGATCTCCCGGTCCTCGAGCGAGGCGCGCACCGCCCGGTGGGCCAACTCCAGCAGCAGGCGCCGCTCTTCCGGCGAGTACTCGGGGACCACCACGGCGGCGGGCGGATTGGGTTGCGGTGAGGCCATCACCGTTGCTGCGGCGGTTGCGTGGGCAGCTCCTCGGGCGCCACCCCGAACTTCTTGGGGCGGCTGAGAATGAAGGCGCGGCGCTTGCGCCGCTTGGTCACCGACTTGTCGATCTTCACCCAGAAGGCGGCGAAGTAGTCCACCGCCGAGCCCAGCGACAGGAACACGGTGTAGCCGATGGCGAACAGCGCGATCATGTGCACGGGGAAGACGTAGTCGCCGGGCACCGGCAGCGGCCAGAAGTGCCAGGCATGGTCGAGGATGGCGGCCACCACCGCCACGATCTGCACCACCATCTTCAGCTTGCCCAGGTCGCTGGCCTCGATGGTGAAGCCCTCGGAGGCCGCGATGGAGCGCAGCCCGCTCACCAGGAACTCCCGCCCCACGATGATCACCGCGATCCACGCCGGCACGATCGAGGGATTCACTTGCACCAGGGTGATGAAGGCGGCCGCGATCATCAGCTTGTCGGCCAGCGGGTCCAGCAGCATGCCCATGGTGGTGATCTGCCCGCGCTTGCGCGCCAAATACCCGTCGATGCCGTCGGTGATGCTGGCGGCCACGAACACCAGCGCCGCCGCCAATTCCCGCTCTCCGTGGAAGGCCTGGAAGTGCCCCCCCGCCAGCAGGATCCAGATCAGCAGCGGCACCGCCGCGATGCGGGTCAGCGTGATGTAGTTGGGCAGATTCACGGAAAATCAGTGGATGGTGAATAGTGGATCGTGGTCAGCAGCTGGCGAGCCAGGAACAGGCTGGGGGCGAGACGGCTGCCCACACCACCCATCACCCGCAAATTATGCGCTTCTGGGCAAGGGGAAAGCAATGAAAGCAGTGGATCGTGAATAGTGGATAGGCAAGCGCGGGTACGGGCTGCGGCGTCAGGAGTCAGGACGACCCCACCCAGCTACCGCCGCCCAACCGAGTACTGGGTACTGAGTACTGGCTTTACGCGTAGATGCCGCGCTGGCGGATGGTGTAGGCCACCCGGTCGATGGCCAGCATGTACGCCGCGATGCGGTTGTTCACCCCGTGGGTCTCGGCGTAGCGCACCACGTCCTCGAAGCTGGAGCGCATGATGTGCTCCAGTTGCTCGATGACCACCGACTCCTTCCAGAAGTATCCCTGCCGGTCCTGCACCCACTCGAAGTAGCTGGCAGTCACGCCCCCGGCGTTGGCCAGGATGTCGGGGATGACGAAGACTTTCTTCTCCGCCAGGATGTCGTCGGCGGCGGCGGTGGTGGGGCCGTTGGCCCCCTCCACCAGGATGCGCGCCTTCACCCGATCGGCGTTCTGGCTGGTGATCACGTTCTCGGTGGCCGCCGGGATCAGGAGGTCGCAATCGCTGACCAGCAGCTCGTGCTCGTCCATCTTCTCGGCGCCGGGGAAGCCCACCACGGTGCCGTTGCGCTGCCGGTACTCCAGCAGGGCGTTGATGTCGAGGCCCTTCTTGTTGTAGAGGCCGCCGTCGATCTCGGCCAGCCCGATCACCTTGTAGCCGGCCTCCTGCATCAGGCGGGCGGTGTTGGAGCCCACGTTGCCGAAGCCCTGCACGATCACCCGCGTCTCCTCGCGGTTCATGCCCAGCTTCTTCAGGGCCTCGTCGGCCACGATCATCACCCCGCGCCCGGTGGCCTCGCGCCGGCCCCGCGAGCCTCCCATGTTGATGGGCTTGCCGGTCACCACCGCGGTCACCGTCTGCCGCATGTGCATGGAGTAGGTGTCCATCATCCACGCCATGACCTGCTCGTTGGTGTTCATGTCGGGGGCCGGCACGTCCTTCTCCGGCCCGATGAACTCGATCAGTTCGGCGGTATAGCGGCGCGTGATCTTCTCCAGCTCCGCCATGGAAAGCTTCTTGGGATCGCAGATCACGCCGCCCTTGGCCCCGCCGAAGGGGATGTTCACCACCGCGCACTTCCAGGTCATCCAGGAGGCCAGCGCCCGCACCTCGTCCAGGGTGACGTCGGGGGAGTAGCGCACCCCGCCCTTGGCCGGCCCGCGCGCGATGGAGTGCTGCACCCGGAAGCCGGTGAACACCTCGATGCGCCCGTCGTCCATGGCGATGGGGATGTGCACGATGATCTCGCGGGTGGGGTAGCGCAGGATCTTCCACAGTCCTTCGTCCAGATTCAGTTTCTGCGCCGCCAGGTCGAAGCGCGCAGCTTGCGCTTCCCAGGGGTTGATTTCCTGTTCCAGGGAAATGGTTTTCATGACGTCTCCGGCGGTCGGACCCCGCCGCCCCGCAGGCACAAGGAGAGCCTTCCCAGGGCGGCATGAATGTCTAGGACGTTGGCAAAGTATATGTAGACGGCCCCAGGGAAGGCAAGCCGGGAGAGGCACTTAGGGGGAGGGGAGGCCACCAACTACTAACTCCCAACTCCTGACTACAGTTGGATCTCCATCCCCTCGCTGGCCGCCCTCACCTTGGGATAGTGGTCGCGGGCCGCCTTCACGATGCTGTCGATGCAAGCGTCGTTGTGGTCGGGGTCGTGGTGGAAGAGCACCAGCTCCTTGGCCCCGCTCTCCATGACGATGTTGACCGCCTCCCGCCAGTGGCTGTGCCCCCAGCCCCGGCGCTTGGCTTCATACTCGTCGGGCAGGTACTGGGCGTCGTAGATGAGCACGTCCGCGCCCTGCGCCAGCTTGCGCACGTTCTTGTCGAAGACGGGGTGGCCGGGCTCGTTGTCGGTGGCGTACACCAGCACCCCTTTCTCGGTCTCGATGCGGAAGCCCAGGCAGCCCTGCGGGTGGTTCAGCCACATGGACTGGATCACGCAGTCGTCGAAGGAGATGCGGTCTTCTTCGATGTCATAAAAATTGCGGTGCGCCGCCATCTCGCTCATGTCCACCGGAAAGTAGGGGTCGGCCATCTGCTCCTCGATGGCCCGCTGCAGCCCCCGCGTCCGGTTCGACGAATGGAAGAAGAAGTAATTGTCGCGGTTGTTGTACAGCGGGGTGAAGAAGGGGATGCCCTGGATGTGGTCCCAGTGGAAGTGCGAGATGAAGATGTGGGCGTAGATGGGCTTCTTCTGGAACTCCTCTTCCAGGCGCTTGCCCAGCACGCGGAAGCCGGTGCCGCAGTCGAAGACGTAGAGCTGGCCGTTGATGCGCACCTCCACGCAGGAGGTGTTGCCCCCGTAGCGCAGGTTCTCGATCTGTGGAGTGGGGGTGGAGCCTCGCACCCCCCAGAATTTGACCTGCATGCGCCTCCGCGCGGCCACCCTCCCCTCCCTCCGGGGAGGTGGCATGAGCCTGCCTTCGCTCGGGCGCGCGCCGTCAGCCGGGCAGGATCCGCCCGGGCCGGCCGGGGTGCGTCCGATGGAGCCTGCGACCATCCCCAGCCCGGCCATGCAGCGCCGCGGTGGAGGACCAGCCGGGGAGAGTCGGCTGCGAAATTGGGCAAAGTATATACGTCCTCACGAAGGGGAAGCAAACCTGCGCGCGCCCGGCCGCGCGGCGAGCCCCGCGCCCGCCCTCCCAGCCGGGAAAATGGCCGGAAAGGGGTGGGCTGGGGTCAGGGTGCAACCTGCCCAGACCGCACCCTGACCGTGGGTTCGTGACCCGGTACCGCCCTCCTCCGGACTCAGGCCAGCTCGAAGCGATCCAGGTTCATCACTTTGGTCCACGCCGCCACGAAGTCCTTCACGAACTTTTCCTTGGAGTCCGTGCAGGCATAGACCTCCGCCAGGGCGCGCAGCTCGGAGTTCGAACCGAAGATCAGGTCGACCCGGGTGCCGGTCCACTTGACCTTGCCGGTGGCGCGGTCGCGCCCTTCGTAGACGCCCTCCGCGCCGTTGGCCGGCTGCCATTCCGTGCTCATGTCGAGCAGGTTGCCGAAGAAGTCGTTGCTCAGCGTCTCCGGCCGCTTGGTGAAGACGCCGTGCGTGGACTTCCCGGCGTTGGCGCCCAGGACGCGCAGGCCGCCGACCAGGACCGTCATCTCCGGGGCCGTCAGCGTCAAGAGTTGTGCCTTGTCGATCAGCAATTCCTCCGCGGACACGCTGAACCGGGCCTTCTGGTAGTTGCGGAAGCCGTCCGCGACCGGCTCCAGATGGGTGAAGGACTCGACGTCGGTCTGCTCCGGCGACGCGTCCGTGCGCCCCGGCGTGAAGGGGACCTTCACGTCGTGCCCGGCGGCCTTCGCGGCCTTCTCGACCGCCGCACCGCCGCCCAGAACGATCAGGTCGGCCAGCGAGACCTTCTTCTTCCCGTTGGCCTTCGAGCCGTTGAACTCCTTCTGGATGGCTTCCAGCGTCCGCAGCACCTTGGCCAGTTGCGCCGGCTGGTTGACCTCCCAATCCTTCTGAGGCTCAAGACGGATGCGCGCTCCGTTGGCCCCGCCGCGCTTGTCGGAGCCGCGGAAGGTCGCCGCCGACGCCCAGGCCGTCGAGACCAGTTGCGAGACCGACAGGCCGGACTTGAGGATCTTGGCCTTCAGAGCGGTGACGTCCTTCACCTCGATCCGCTTGTGAGCGGCCGCCGGAACCGGGTCCTGCCAGATCAACTCCTCCTCCGGGACCTCGGGGCCGAGATAGCGGGAACGCGGGCCCATGTCCCGGTGGGTGAGCTTGAACCACGCCCGCGCAAACGCGTCGGCGAACTCGTCCGGATGCTCGTGGAAGCGCCGCGAGATCTTCAGGTAGGCCGGATCGGTCCGCAACGCGATGTCGGTGACCAGCATGGTGGGCGCGTGATGCTTCGACCGGTCGAAGGCATCCGGGATCGGCTGGGCGCCGTTCTTGGCTTGGAACTGATAGGCGCCGGCCGGGCTCTTGGTCAGCTCCCATTCGTAGCCGAACAGGTTCTCGAAGAAGTTGTTGCTCCACTTCGTCGGCGTCCTGGTCCAGGTGACCTCCGGGCCGCCGGTGATGGCGTCCTTGCCTTTGCCGGCGCCATACCGGCTCTTCCAGCCCAGGCCCATCTCTTCCAGGGGCGCGGCTTCCGGCTCGGGGCCGACCAGCTTGGGATCGCCGGCGCCGTGGGTCTTGCCGAAGGTGTGGCCGCCGGCGATCAGCGCCACCGTCTCCTCGTCGTTCATGGCCATGCGGCGGAAGGTTTCGCGGATGTCCTTGGCCGCCGCCAGGGGGTCCGGCTTGCCGTTGGGACCCTCCGGATTCACGTAGATGAGACCCATCTGCACCGCGGCCAGCGGATTTTCCAGGTCGCGGTCCCCGCTGTAGCGCTTGTCGCCGAGCCAGGTTTCCTCTTTGCCCCAGTACACGGCGTCGTCCGGTTCCCACACGTCGGGACGCCCGCCGCCGAAGCCGAAGGTCTGGAAGCCCATCGACTCCAGCGCGACGTTGCCGGCCAGGATCATCAGGTCGGCCCAGGAGATCTTGCGGCCGTACTTCTGCTTGACCGGCCACAGCAGGCGGCGCGCCTTGTCGAGGTTGGCGTTGTCCGGCCAGGAGTTGAGCGGCGCGAAGCGCTGTTGGCCGGTGCCCGCGCCGCCGCGCCCGTCGCCGATGCGGTAGGTGCCCGCGGCGTGCCACGCCATACGGATGAAGAGCCCGCCGTAATGGCCGAAGTCCGCCGGCCACCACTCCTGGCTCGCCGTCATCAGCGCGCGCAGGTCCTTCTTCAGCCCTTGGAAGTCGAGCTTCTTGAATTCGTCGGCGTAGTGGAAGCCCTCGCCCATGGGATCGGACTGGGGCGAGTTCTGGCGCAGGATCCTGAGGTTCAGTTGCTTCGGCCACCAGTCGCTGTTCGACCTCATCCCGACGTTGGTGGTCCCGTGCATGACCGGGCACTTGGTCTCGGTTGCCATGGTATTTCTCCTTCCTGATCAGCCGAAATTTGAGTTCAGAACTGTCACGAACTGCGAATCCATCCTGTCCTTCCTGATTCGCGCAGTCTCCACCCGCCGCGCCGGCTGGCGCCCGCTATGAGTCCGGCATCCGCACGCCTACCTCACGGAACGGGAAGCGCGCCGCGGAGAGCACTTCGCGCAGAGCCCCCGGAAGATGAGTTCGCACTCCCGCAAGATCCGTTTGCCGAGGGAACCGGAAGCCGGCCGGGGAACCTGGTACCACTCCACGTCCTCGACCTTGCCGCAGCGGTCGCAGATGAAGTGGTGATGGCGCATGCCTTTGGCATCGAAGCGTGCGGCGCGGCCCTCGACCGCCACCTCCCGCACCAGACCCGCCTGCACCAGGTCCCGCAGATTATTGTAAGTCGTGGCCCGGGAAGAGCGCGGAGCCACGCGATTCACGGCGGCGAAGATCTCCGCCGCCGTGGGATGCCGCTTGCATCCCATCAGGAACGCCATCACCGCGCAGCGCTGCGGCGTGCAGCGCAATCCGCTGCCCTCCAGGGACCGTTGGATCGCCGCGGCGTCCATGGGAAAAGTAGAATATATCTAAATTGATATTGTCAAGGCGCACCTGGGTCTGCTGCCGGCAGCGAAAGCCGGTACAGCTCCGGCCAGCGCGCGTCGTAGTCCACGATCTGGATCCGGCACGGCAAAGGCGCAACCTCTCGCGCATCGTGTAGTCTAACCGTTCCGGCCCCGCCCCATGGGACGGGCTGACCTCATGCTGCGCCCCGACTATGACGAGTTCGAGCGCTTGGCCCAGAGCGCCACCCTGGTGCCGGTGGCCAAGTCCATCACCGCCGACCTGGCCACGCCCGTCTCCGCCTTCCTCAGCCTGGCCGCGGGCGAGTCCCACGCTTTCCTGCTGGAATCGGTGGAAGGCGGCGAGAAGATCGGCCGCTACACCTTCCTGGGCGCCCGCCCTTCCATGGTGCTGACCGCGCGCGGCCAGGAGATCACGCTCGAGCGCGGCAAGAAGCGCGAGCGCCGCTCGGGCAGCCTCTTCGCCGTCCTGCGCGAACTGCTGGAGCAGCATCGCCCCGCCGCCGTTCCCGGCCTGCCTCCCTTCACCGCCGGCGCCGTCGGCTTCTTCTCCTACGACGTGGTGCGGCAACTGGAGCGGCTGCCGGAGCGCGCGCGCCGCGACCTCGACGTCCCCGACTGCGTGCTGATGTTCTTCGATCGCCTGCTGGCCTTCGACCACCTGCGCCACCAGATCCACATCGTGGCCGCCGCCGACGTCAGGGAGGAAGCCCCGAAGCGCGCCTACGCCCGCGCCCTCGCCGACATCGCCGCCATCGAGAAGCGCCTGGCCGCGGGCGCGCGTCCCCGCGACATCCTGGCGGCCCGCCGCCCGGCCCAGGGCAAGCTCAAGGTGCGCGCCGTCACCCGCCCTCGCGACTTCCTCGCCGCCGTCCGCCGCACCAAGGAGTACATCATGGCCGGCGACGTCTTCCAGGCGGTGCTCTCGCAGCGCTGGGACTTCCAGCCCGGGGTCGACCCCTTCCACATCTACCGCGCTCTGCGCGCCGTCAACCCGTCTCCGTACCTGTACTTCCTGCGGATGGGCGACACCCACGTGCTGGGCTCCTCCCCGGAGATGCTGGTGAAGGTGAGCGGGCGCAAGCTGGAGTACCACCCCATCGCGGGCACGCTGCCGCGCGGCGCCGATGAGGAGGAGGACTGCCGCCTGGAGGCCCGGCTGCGCTCCGACGAGAAGGAGCGCGCCGAGCACGTCATGCTGGTGGACCTGGGGCGCAACGACCTGGGCCGGGTCTCCGAGTACGGCTCGGTGCGGGTGCGCGACCTGATGTACGTGGAGCGCTACTCCCACGTCATGCACCTGGTCTCGGCCATCGAGGGCAGGCTGCGCCCCGGGCTGCACCCGGTGGACGCCTTCGCCGCCTGCTTTCCCGCCGGCACGCTCACCGGCGCTCCCAAGGTGCGCGCCATGGAGATCATCGAGGAACTGGAGCCGGTGCGCCGCGGCCTCTATGGAGGCTCCGTGCTCTATGCCGACTTCGCCGGCAACCTGGATTCCTGCATCGCCATCCGTACCCTGTTCCTGCAGGGCAAGCGCGCCTCGGTGCAGGCGGGCGCCGGCATCGTCGCCGACTCCGACCCCGGGAGCGAGTTTCAGGAGTCGGTGAACAAGGCCCAAGCGGTGCTGCGCGCGGTCGAACTGGCGCGGGGAGGCTTGTAGCCGCCGCCAGTGACAAGTGTCGAGAAACGGCCTGTAATAGTGGTCAGTGGCCAGTGGTCAGTGGCCGGTCAGGAGAGGAGCACGATCGTCATGAAATTGAAATCATATCGAGAGTTGATAGCCTGGCAGAAGGCGATGGCCCTTGTGACCGACGTGTACCGGCATACTCAGGACTTTCCAGGGAAAGAGATGTACGGCCTCACCAGCCAGATTCGCAGATCCGCGGTATCGGTGCCGAGCAACATCGCTGAAGGTCAGGGACGTCGGTCGACGGGCGAGTTCCAGCAGTTCTTGGGTCATGCGAAGGGCTCGTTATTCGAGCTCGAGACGCAGATCCTTATCGCTCGCAATCTCAATTATCTGAGCGAGAAGGGAAGTTCCGAACCCTTGGCTTCAGCGGGAGAAGTCGGTCGCATCTTGAACGGCTTGGTCGATTCTCTAGCAGCATGAACTGGCCACTGGCCACTGGCCACTGACCACTAGCGACTATGGTCTTCGTCCTCGACAACTACGATTCCTTCACCTACAACCTGGTCCAGTATCTGGGCGAGCTGGGGCAGCAGGTGGAAGTCCGCCGCAACGACCAGGTCACGGTGGACGAGGTCGAAGCGCTGAAGCCCGCGCGCGTCCTGCTCTCCCCGGGCCCCTGCACCCCGCAGGAAGCCGGCATCAGCATCGAGCTGATCCGCCGCCTGGCCGGCCAGGTACCCATCCTGGGCGTCTGCCTGGGGCACCAGGCCATCGGCGCGGCTTTCGGCGGCCAAGTGGTGCGCGCCGCCCACGTCATGCACGGCAAGACCAGCGAGATCGAGCACGATGGCAAGGCGGTCTTCCGCGGCCTGCCTTCGCCCTTCACCGCCACCCGCTACCACTCGCTGGTGGTCGCCGAGAAGGGCCTGCCCCAGGAATTGGAGATCTCCGCCCGCGCCCGCGAGCGCGACGGCTCCAGCGTGATCATGGGCCTGCGCCACCGGCGCTTCCCCGTCGAAGGCGTGCAGTTCCATCCGGAGAGCGTGCTCACCCAGCACGGCAAGCGATTGCTGGAGAACTTCCTCGCGCTCTAAGACCGCCGGATGCACGCCGATCGCTTCTTGACACGCGGTCACCGCCGCGCCATGCTGTCACCGCCTCCCCGGAGAGGAATATGTCCCCAAGCTCGCAGGAACGGCGCAACGCGCGGCGCTTCAGCCTCAGCCTGCCTCTGGCGCTGGAGGCCGCCGGCCAGCCCGCCCGCGCCACCGAGACCCGCGACGTGAGCGCCCGCGGGGTCTACTTCCTGCTCGACTCCGGACTGCAGGAGGGAGTCAGCTTCGAGTTCACCCTCACCCTGCCGCCGGAGATGACCATGACGGAAAGCGTGCAGGTGCGCTGCCGGGCGCGGGTGGTGCGGGTCCGGAGCGAGGACGACAAGGTCGGGGTGGCCGCCGTCATCGAGCAATACGATTTCCTCGAGGAAGGCTGAGCCTACGGTTGTCCCCAAGGACCGCGCTGGAGTAGAGTCGTTGCCCATGCCGTATCCCCGCCATAGTTTCCGCCGCTGCCTCGCCCTGCTGGGGCTGGCCGCGCTGCTGCTGCCCGCCGCTGCCGCCGCCCAGCAGACGGTGGGCGAGGTCGTGGCCTCCGACGCCACCGTGAAAGGCTCGGTGGTGCTGGCCTCCAGCGGGACGCAGGTGCTGAGCGGCTCCTCGGTCACCGCCGGGACGGCGCCCGCGAGCCTGCGCCTGGCGCGCGGTGGGGAGGTGCGCGTCTGCCCCGGCACCAGTGTCTCGGTCTCCGCTTCCGCCAGCGGCCGCGATCTCATGCTGGGACTGAGCGCCGGCGCCCTCGAGGCCCACTACACCCTGGCCGCTTCCGCCGACTCCATCCTCACTCCCGACTTCCGCATCCTGCTGCCCGGGCCCGGCACCTTCCACTTCGCGGTCAGCTCCGATTCCGCGGGCAACGCCTGCGTGCGCTCCCTGGAGAACGACACCGCCTCGGTCATCGTCTCCGAACTGCTGGGCGACGGCACCTACCAGGTCCGCCCCGGCCAGACCGTCTTCTTCCACAACGGCCGGGTGAGCGAGGCCGGCGATGCCGGCCAGCCCTGCGGCTGCCCGCCTCCTCCCGCCACCCTGAAGGCGGAGGTGCCGCCCCCGCCGCCGGTGGGCTCCGCCCCCACCGCCGCGCTGCCCCAGCCCAAGCCTGGGGAGGTGCAGGTGCTGGTGGAGGCCCCCTTCGTCTTCCGCGCCGAGGACCTGCCCGGCCCCGCGCCCAGCCCGGTGGTCGCGCAACTGCGGCTGACGCGGCTGCCCCAGCCCGACCTGCCGCCTCCGGCCGTGCTGCCTCCCCCCACGGCGCCGCCCGCCGCCTCGGCGCAGAGCGCCCCGCCCAAGCCCGCCAAGAAGGGCTTCTTTGCGCGGGTGAGCGCCTTCTTCACGGGCATCTTCCACTAGCCCGCCGCGAGCGGACGGCAAGGAACCAAATCACCTCGGCAGGAGTCCATTGGGGAGTCAGGCGGGCGAGGGAATACAATTTTCCACACCCGCTTTCCGGATTTCATATTAAAATCAGGAGTTTCATGGCAGCCTCTGCACTAACTTCCGGCCCGGCCGGGCCTGATTCGCGGGGTTCTTCGCCCCGGCCCGACCTTTTGCCCACGCTGTTCGGGGGAGGCCTGGGTACCTACCAGGCGCGTCCTGCCAACTTCCTGCTCTCCTTCCTGCTGCACATCCTGGCGGTGGCCACGGTCCTGGCCTCCAGCATGTTCGTCTGGAGCCACAAGGTGGAGATCCAGAAGCGCGTGGCCAACGTAGTCACCGACATCAGCCCCTACCTGCTCTCCCCGGCCAAAGACCAGGCGGGAGGCGGGGGCGGGGGCGGCGACCGCGACGTGCTGGCCGCCTCCAAGGGCATCCTGCCCAAGTTCTCCCGGGAGCAGCTCGCGCCGCCGGCGGCGGTGATCCGCAATCTCAATCCCGCGCTCGCGGTCGAGCCCACCGTGGTGGTGCCTCCGCAGATCAAGATGCCGCAGGTGGGAACGCAGTACGGCGACCCGCTCACCGGGGTGCTGGGCCCGCCCTCCAACGGCACCGGCTCCGGCGGCGGCATCGGCTCGGGCTCGGGCGGCGGCGTGGGCTCCGGACGCGGTCCCGGCGTGGGACCGGGCTGGGGCGGCGGCATCGGCGGCGGCGTCTATCACGTGGGCGGAGGCGTCAGCGCCCCGCGCCTGATCTACGGTCCCGATCCCGACTATTCGGAAGAGGCGCGCAAGGCCAAGTACCAGGGCGCGGTGGTGCTTTGGGTGGTGATCGGGCCGGACGGCCGCGTCCACGACGCCCAGGTGCGTCGCTCTCTGGGCATGGGCCTGGACGAGAAGGCGCTGGAGGCGGTGAAGAGCTGGAAGTTCGAGCCCGCCCTCAAGGACAACACTCCGGTCGCGGTGCAGGTGGCCATCGAGGTCAACTTCCACCTCTACTGAGCGCGGACCATCGTCGGAAAAAAGACCAGGGGCGGCGGGCAGCCGCCCCTTCATAGTTCGGGAGGAAGCCAGAGGTCCCGGCGCGCGGGACGCCCGGGCTAGAGGTTCTTGACGCGGTTGCGCAGGGGGGCGATCTTCTCTTCCGCCGCTTCCCGGGCGTCGCGGGCCCACTCGCTGCCCTTCTCCACCCACTCCTCGGCGCGCTCGCCCAAGTCGCCCACCGCGTCGTCGTACTTGCGTTTCAGCAGGCGCCGGGTCTGCTTGCCCGATTGCGGCGCAAACAGGAGGGCCGCCAGCGCGCCCGCACCCAGCCCGATGAACAGGAAGGTGATGGCGGTGCCGACGGAGCTGCGGTCCGAGGCCCGGTAATCTCCAAAGCTCTTGAACATGAGTGCACCTCCGCTGGCTCGATTGTACGCCTTCCCCGCGCGCCGCCAACCCGGAAAAGCGCGCTCCCGGCCGCGTCCGGCCGGGCGTGGGCCATGGTGTACAATGGCGTGTTGCCCTTCCGCCCCGGACCCCTATGGCTAGCGGGGGAACGGGCAGGCCCCGACGGGGTCTTCTGAGGCAAATCCTGGTAGGAGAGACGTTCTTCATGGCAATTCCCGCCACCCAACTGCGCCCGGGCATGATCATCCGCCACAACAACGAGCTGTGCTCGGTGTTCTCGGTGGAGCACCGCACTCCCGGCAACCTGCGCG
>DASPRL010000017.1 GCA_035624475.1 Terriglobales bacterium | reverse complement strand
ACCCTGAGCTTGTCGAAGGGGACCTTGCGTTTCTTCTCTCCGCTGGGCAGGTTCGCGTGGAAGCCGATAGAATCTTGAGACCCCCATGCTCCGCCTGCTCTGTGTGACCGCGCATCCTGACGACGAGGCCGGAGGCTTCGGCGGCTCCCTCGCCCTCTACCGCGAGCGCGGCGTCGAGACCTACGTCGTCTGCCTGACCCCCGGCCAGGCCGCGCGCAACCGCGGCGGCGCCCGCTCCGACGAGGAACTGGCGGCGCTGCGGCGCCAGGAGTTCGCCGCCGCCTGCGCCCTGCTGAAGATCACGCACGGTGAGGTGCTCAGCTATCCCGACGCCGGGCTCGACCGCGTGGACGTCTACCAGGTAGCGAGCGAGGTGACGCGCCGCCTGCGCCAGATCCGCCCGCAGGTGGTCCTCACCTTCGGCCCCGAGGGCGCCATCACCGGCCATCCCGACCACTCCATGGCCTCACTCATCGCGACGCTCGCTTTCCACTGGGCGGGGCGCCCCGACCGCTATCCCGAGCAGCTCCAGGACGGCCTCCGCCCTCACCGCGCCCAGAAGCTCTACTACTCGACCGCAGCCTTCACCCTGCCCGACCGCCCGCCGGTCGCGCTGCCGCCTTCGACCGCGGGTATCGAGATCAGCGCCGCGCACCTGGAGGCCAAGATCCAGGCCTTCAAGCTGCACGCCTCGCAGGCCCCGCTGCACGCCCGCTTCGAGGAGACCATGCGCAAGCGCGGCCACAAGGAGTTGTTCCACTTGGCCGCCACCCTCACCCCCCGCCGCGCCGAGATCGAGACCGACCTGTTCGCGGGGGTGGTGGAAGAAAGCTCTTAGCTCTTAGCTCTTAGCTCTTGGCTCTTAGCTCTTGGCTCTTAGCTTATTGCTCGGAGGGGCGCGACGGAACCTGTCCCGAGCGAAGCCGAGGGAGTCGTGCCGAAAGAGGCTTCCTCTCGATCCCGCGCGACCGGCCCCGATCCCGCAATGCGGGAGAGGAAGGAAAGGGAGCGCGCAAGCCGCGAACTCCTAACTACAGACTCCCAACTCCTTGGGCAGCCCCGCGGCCTGCCAGGCGTCGAAGCCGCCGAGCACGTTGATCACGTTGTCGTAGCCGGCCTTCTCGAGCAGGCTGCAGGCGATCATGCTGCGGTAGCCGCTCTTGCAGTGCACGGCGATGGGACGGTCGCGGCGCAGCGGCGGCATCTCGGAGCCGAACTTGTCCACCGGCCACCAGTCCGCGCCCGCGATGTGCCCCGCCTGCCACTCGGGCTCGCGGCGCACGTCCAGCACTTCTACCTCCCGGCCCGCACGGCGGCGCAGTTCCTCCACTGTCATCTGCGGCGTCTGCGCCAGCGCAAAGCCAGCGCGCTTCCAGCCTTCGACGCCGTCTTCGAGGTAGCCGGCCTCGACGTCGATGCCCACGCGCGCCAGCCGCATGCGCGCTTCCTCCACCTGCTCGCGGGAGGCGGCCACCAGCACCGGGCGCGCCGCCAGACCCAGGACGGTCCCCGCCCAGGAGGCGAACTGCCCGCCCAGACCGATGTTGACCGACCCGGGCACGTGGCCGGCGGCAAACTCGCCGGCGGGCCGGACGTCCAGCACCAGCGCTCCAATTTCGATCATCGCCTGGAGCCGTGCGGCGGGGATGGCGGCGAGCGAAGGCAACTGGCCGAGCGCGGCCGCGCCCTGGCGGTTGATCTCGGCGTCCTGGAGGAAGTAGTCGGGCCGCGCGGGCAGGTTGGCGGTCATGGCGCGCACGAACTCCTCGCGGCTCTCGATCTGCAGTGCGTAGTTGGTCAGGCGCTCGGTGCCGATGGTGGAGACGCGCTCCGCGCGCATGCTGCGCCCGCACAGCGAGCCGGCCCCATGCGCGGGATAGACCTGGGTGGCGTCGGGAAGCCGCAGCAGCTTCTGGTGCAGGCTGTCGTAGAGCAGCCCGGCCAATTCGGCCGGGGTATGGGTCTTCGACAGGTCGGGGCGGCCCACGTCGCCGATGAAGAGCGTGTCCCCGGTCAGCACCGCCCAGGGCCGGACCGCGCTGGCCGGGTCGCTGACGGTCACGCAGACGCTCTCGGGAGTGTGGCCGGGGGTCTCGAGCACGCCCAGGGTGATCTCGCCGACTCCCAGCTCGAAACCGTCGCCCACGCCGCAATGCGGGAACTTCGCGCCCGCGCGCGCGCCGATGTAGATGGTGGCTCCGGTGCGCTCGGCCAATTCCTTGTGGCCGGAGACGAAGTCGGCGTGCAGGTGGGTCTCGAAGATGTGGCGGATGGCCAGGCCGTGCTCGGCGGCGGCCTTGAGGTAGAGCTCCACGTCGCGCTGCGGGTCCACCACCACCGCTTCCCCTCCCGATCCCAGCAGGTAGGAGGCGTGGGCCAGACACCCGAGATAGAACTGCTCGAAGTACATCGCCTTCCTTACTGTGGCGCCCCTCCCGCCACCCGCTCCGCGTGCGGCTTGATGATGTCGCTGAGCAGGTCGGGCTTCGACTCGTCGCGCACCAGGTGAGGATACTTCTCGCCTTCGTGGTAGTCGAGGCGGAAGGTCTTGTAGTAGCCGTCGTTGACGGCCAGCAGTTCGATGGGCTGGCCGGAGCCCTTGGCGGCGCGGATGGCCTCGCGCAGCACCTGCGGCGACCACTGCCGGCCGTTGACCGCCACCAGCTTCATGCCCGGCGCCATGCCCGCCTGCGCCGCCGGCATCCCCGGGACCACGTCCCCCAGCACGCCCTCCGCATTCAGCCAGAAGCCCAGAGAGAAGCTGACGTCGGTCATCCTGCGCACGCGTTCGGCGGCGCGCTGCAGCGGCGACATCTGGTCGGTGTAGACCAGGCGCCAGCCGCTGGCCTCCAGGCCCCCCAGCGGCGCTCCCGGGCCGTGGCCGTCGAGGCGCTCGCGCAGGAAGCTCTTCCAGTCGTAAGGCACGACGCGGTTCAGGCTTGCGGCCACGTCGTCGAAGCTGTAGGGCTTGACCTCGGGGCCGGTGCTGGGCGCGCCGTGGAAGAGATGGCAGAAATCGTCGAGCGACTTCTGCCCGTGGCTCTCGCGGCGGATGGTGGTGTCCACGTCCAGCCAGATGAGCACGCTCTCGTCGTAGAAGTCGGTGGAGCGCCGCCACGACTCCCAGGCCGCGGGCGAGCCATAGAGCACTTGGGCGGCGTCGGCGGTGTCCTGCAGGTTGCGCCAGGTGCGCCCGGGCTCGTGGTCCAGGTAGGCCGCCAGCGAGGCCAGGTGGTCGCGGTACTCCTCCGGCGTGTACAGCCCGCTGCGCGCGGTCAGCAGGTTGCCCAGGTACTGCGTCAGACCCTCATACACCCACAGCAACTCGCCCTTCATGGGCTGCTGGTAGTCGGGGGTGGCCAGGCCGGCGGGACGCCGGAACTTGCCGTTCCAGGAGTGCGTGAACTCGTGCGGCAGCAACCCGGCCGAGACCTTGAACTCGTCGTTGTCGAGGAAGACGCGCTCGAAGGTGCGGTCGTCGCTGGACTCGTGGTGCTCCAGGCCGAAGTGCGCGGTGTACTGGCTCAGGGTGTAGAGGAAGTGGTAGTCGCGGTAGTGGCGGGCGCCGAAGAGCGCTCCCGCCTCGGCCACCAGTTGGCGGTAGTCGCGCTCGACCTCGGGGCTCACGGCCAGGTCGGCGTCGGCGTCGGCAACCAGATCGAGGAAGTGCTGCGGCTCCTGCCCGGGCGAGAGCGCGATCTCGCGGAAGTGCGCCCCCGCGATGACCGGGGAGTCGATCAGGGTGACCAGCGAGGCCGGTTGAAACTCGATGGCGTAGGACTCCTGCCTGGCCACCGGCAGCGCCGTCCCGAACTTCCACCCCGGCGGCAACTGCAGGCTGGCCACGTAGGTGAGCTCGCCGGCCGGCCAGCCCGCGGGATAGAGCACCACCTGGTTCCAGTTGATCACCGCCAGCTCCGAGCTGGCCGAGGCGCCGGAGGAGAAGCCCGAGGTCGCGTCCGGCAGCAGGAAGTCGA
>DASPRL010000016.1 GCA_035624475.1 Terriglobales bacterium | reverse complement strand
AAGGAGACCGCCGACCATTCCCTGCCCTACGTGATCGCGGCGGCGCTGGTGGACCGCCAGGTCACGCCCCTGCAGTTCACTCCGGAGAAGATCATGGACGCGGGCATCCGCGCGCAACTCAAGAAGGTGAAGGTGGTCGCCGATCCCGAGATCGAGAAGGTCTTCCCCGCGCTGCAGCGGGTGGTGGTCACGATCTGCACCACGGATGGTCGCGAGCTCACCAAGCAGCTCGACTATCCCAAGGGCGATCCGCGCAACCCGCTCTCTGACAAGGAAGTGGAGGAGAAGTTCGCGGCATTGGCCGCGGGCGTGCTGACGCCGGCGCGCCAGCGCCAGGTGATCGAGGCGGTGTGGAAGCTCGAGAAGCAAGGTTCCGTGAGTGACCTAATGCACATGCTCACAGCGGAAGCGTGACGAATGGCTCAAACGGTGGTCGAGAAGATCGCGCAGGCGCACCTGGCGGAGGGGCCGAAGCGGCCGCTGCGCGCGGGCGACTTCGTCTCCCTGCGCCCCCGCCACGTCATGACCCACGACAACACCTCGGCGGTGATGAAGAAGTTCCAGGCCATCGGCGCCGCCAAGATCCACGATCCCCGCCAGCCCGTCTTCGCCCTGGACCACGACATCCAGAATAAAGACGACGCCAACCTCGCCAAGTATCGTTCGATCGAAGCCTTCGCCCGCCAGCACGGCATCGATTTCTATCCTGCCGGCTTGGGCATCGGCCACCAGATCATGGTGGAGCGCGGCTATGTGCATCCGGGCGCACTGGTGGTGGCCTCGGACTCGCACTCCAACATGTACGGCGCGCTGGGCGCCCTGGGCACGCCGGTGGTGCGCACCGACGCCGCCGCCATCTGGGCCACCGGCGACTTCTGGTGGCAGATCCCGCGCACGGTGCAAGTCGTGCTCGAAGGCCGGCTGCCCGCAGGCGCGACCGGCAAGGACGTGATCATCGCGCTCTGCGGCCTCTATAGCGAAGAAGTGCTGAACGCGGCGGTGGAGTTCGCCGGGCCGGGCGTGGCCTCGCTCTCCATGGAGGCGCGCCTGACCATCGCCAACATGTCCACCGAGTGGGGAGCGTTGGTGGGCTGGTTCCCGGCGGACGCGGTCACGCTGGCATGGCTGCGGCAGCGGCGCGAGGCGCTGGCACGCGAGGGCGTGGAGCGCATCACGGAGAAAGATCTGGCGCGGTCGACGGCGAATCCGCCCGCGCCCGACCGCGATGCCATCTACGCCGCGCGCATCGCGCTCGATCTCGCGCAGGTGACGCCTCACGTCTCCGGGCCGGACACGGTGCAGGTGATGCAGCCAATGGCCCAGATCGAGCAGAAGCACGTCGCCATCCAGAAGGCCTACCTGCTCTCCTGCGTGAACTCGCGGATGGAAGACCTGGAAGCCGCCGCCTCCGCACTCGATGGCAAGAAGGTCGCGCCCGGCGTGAAGCTTTACCTGGGCGCGGCCAGCCGCTGGGTACAAGAGGAAGCCGAGCGCCGGGGCGTCTGGCAGAAGCTGGTCTCCGCGGGCGCGGTGCCCTTGCCCGCGGGCTGCGGGCCGTGCATCGGGCTGGGCGTGGGGCTGCTCGAGCCGGGCGAGGTCGGCGTCTCCGCCACCAACCGCAACTTCAAGGGACGCATGGGCTCGCGCGAGGCACGTTGCTACCTAGCCAGCCCGGCGGTGGTCGCGGCTTCGGCTGCGGCAGGCTACATCTGCGGGCCGGAGCCGGCGGTGTGCCGCGAGCTGGAGCGGAGTTATGTTGAGCTGGAGACGCGGGCAGAGATCGAGACCGTCGAGATCCTCCCCGGCTTCCCGAAGAAGATCCGCGGGCGCCTGATCTTCCTGCCCCAGGACGATCTGAACACCGACGGCATCTACGGCAAGGACTACACCTACCGCGACGACATGACGCGCGAGAAGATGGTCGAGGTGGTGATGGCCAACTACGATCCCCAATTCGCGGCGCGCGCGCAGGCGGGTGACGTGGTGGTGGGCGGCTTCAACTTCGGCACCGGCTCCAGCCGCGAGCAGGCGGTCACCGCGCTCCAGGCCAAGGGCATCCCGCTGGTCATCGCGGGCAGCTTCTCACAGACCTACCTGCGCAACGCCTTCAACAATGGATTCCTGTGTGTGGAGTTGCCGGCGCTGGTGCGACGGTTGCGCGCGCTGCTGGCCGCCGGCCCAGAAGAGAAGACGCTCATCCCCGACGATGAGATTGAGATTGACTTCACTAGCGGCACCGTCCGCTACCGTGGCGAGGAGTTCCGCTTTCCGCCGCTGGGCAGCGTGCCGCAGGCCCTGGTCATCGCTGGGGGTGTGGAGAAGCTGGTGACGAAGAGATTGCAGATTTTAGATTGAAGATTGCAGATTTGATCGCGACGGCGCACACAATCTGCAATCTGAAATCTTCAACCATCAATTCGGAGTGGAATCATGGCTCGTCCTACCATCGTGACCATGCCCGGGGACGGCATCGGCAACCAGGTGCTGCCCGAGGCGCTGCGCGTGCTGAAAGCGGTCGGCTTCGAAGCCGACTACGTCCACGGCGACATCGGCTGGGAGTTCTGGAAAAGTGAGGGCAATGCCCTGCCCGACCGCACCATCGCGCTGCTGGAGAAGCACAAGCTCGGCCTCTTCGGCGCCATCACCTCCAAGCCCAAGAAGGAGGCCGACGCCGAGGTCAGCCCGACGCTGCGCGGCCAGGGCTTCACCTACTACAGCCCCATCGTCACCATGCGGCAGCGCTTCGGCTTGGACATCTGCGTGCGCCCCTGCATCGGCTTTCCCGGCAATCCGCTGAACTTCATCCGCAAGAAGCCAGGCGGCGGCTTCGAAGAGCCCCAGGTCAACGTGGTGGTCTTCCGCCAGAACACCGAGGGCCTGTACTGCGGGGTGGAATGGACCGACCCGCCGCCGCCGGTGCGCGCGGCCCTGGCCTCGCACCCCAAGTTCAAGCCCTTCGCCGGGGTGAAGGGCGAGGACCTGGCGGTCTCAGTGCGGGTGATCACGCGCGCTGCCGCGCGCCGCATCTGCCGCGCCGCCTTCGGGCACGCCCAGCGCTTCGGCTACAAGTCGGTCACCATCTGCGAGAAGCCCAACGTGCTGCGCGAGACCAGCGGCATGATGGAAGAGGTGGCCAAAGAGGTCGCCCGCGAGTTCCCCGGCATCCCGCTGTGGTCCACCAACATCGACGCCCAGACCATGTGGCTGACCAAGAATCCGGAGGACTACGGCGTGGTGGTGGCGTCGAATCTCTTCGGCGACGTGATCTCCGACGCCTTCGCCGGGCTGGTGGGCGGGCTGGGCTTCGCCGCCAGCGGCAACATCGGCGAAGAGGTCGCGGTCTTCGAGCCCACCCATGGCTCCGCTCCCAAGTACGCCGAACTGGACCCGCCCATCGTGAACCCCATCGCCATGATCCTCTCGGCGGCCATGCTGCTCGACCACGTGGGCGAGCACGAGAAGGCGGAGCGCGTGCGCGCCGCCATCGCCGCCGTCATCCAGGAAGGCAACGTCCGGACCTACGACATGATGCGCATTCCGGGAGGCGCGAGGTCGATCGCCCTGGGAGCCGCCTCGACGACGCAGATGACGGACGCGATCCTTAGGAAGCTGGCCAGCATGAGGGTCGAGAGCGCGATGGCTGGCTCTTAGCCTTTAGCTTTTAGCCTTTAGCTCTTAGCTTGGGTCGGGTGGGGCGGGCTGAGGAGGAATGATGAGAAACTTCAAGGACTTGAAGGTTTGGGAAAAAGCACACCGGCTCACACTGGACTTGTACCGGACGACCAGATCGTTCCCACAAAACGAGCTTTATGGTCTGACTTCACAGATCCGCCGTGCATCTTGCTCGATCGGAGCGAACTTGGCCGAGGGATGCGGCCGCCTCAGCGATCCCGAGATGGGCCGCTTCCTCCAGATCGCCATGGGGTCCGCCAGCGAACTGGACTACCATCTGCTCTTGGCGAAAGACCTCGCGTTGCTCAGACCAGCCGATTACGATCGGCTCTCAGTGAACTTAGCCGAGGTTAGGCGAATGCTCACGTCACTGATTCAGAGGGTCAGAGCAGCATAAGCTAAGAGCTAAAAGCTAAGAGCTAAGAGCTTTCTATGGCCACGACAACGAATCTCGCAAAGACCGCC
>DASPRL010000015.1 GCA_035624475.1 Terriglobales bacterium | reverse complement strand
GGGCAGGTTGAGCTGGGCGGTGTCGCGCTTGCCCGCCTCCGGGGGCGGGGCCACCACCGTCACCGGCATCATCGGCAGGGTGAGGCGAGCGTGGCCCGGCGAGGCCGCCACCGGCGCCGCCGCCGGCACTGGCGTCCAGATCACCAGGTTGGGCATGGGCACGTTGTGCGCCAGCTTGACCGGGGAGCTGGGATCGACGATGGTCTGCGAGAAGTTGTCGGGGTGATCGGGAGCGGAAATGATGACCTGCTTGGCGTAGGCGGGGCGGCCTTTGGTCGCTACCTTGGCGGGCGCGCTGCCGCTGTTCACCGGCGGCAGGTACTCGGAGACGTCGTAGTAGGAGAGCAGCGGACGCAGCGCCTGCGCGCCCTGAGGCGCGCGCAGCCCCAGCAGCCACCACGAGGGCAGGGCATAGAGCACCAGGGCGAAGGCTAGGTGATAGAGGCCGGAGGCCGCCAGGGTGCGCCGCGGCAGCCTCGAGCCCACGAAGACGTCGGGCCAGTAGGCGCCGGGGCGGGAGGTCAGGGCGAGGGGCGGGGGCTCCCGCCGCAGCAGCAGGTCCGCCAGATTGCGCCGGAAGCTGGGCCACCAGGGCTCCAGCTCGAGCAGCAGGCGCGGCACTCGCGACCCGTCCTTGGGGTACACTGGTGACTTCGAGGGTTGGCCGGAATTCGGCATTCAATCCAACTACGGGAACCGGGCAAGTAGCGGGATTATATCGTAAGCTGCCCGTACCCAGGCCCGGGAAAGTGGAGTCACTCAAGCCTATGAGACCCCATCTTGCGGGAATCGCCGGACTGGTCCTGGCGGCGCTGGTGGCTCTGCCGACGCCGGGGCAGGCGCCGCCCCCGGCCGCCGACACGGACATCTCTGGCACCTACACCTTCGTGCACGACGGCGAGACCCTGCAGCTCAACCTGGAGGACGGCCGCGTGGACGGCTGGGTGACCCGTTTCGGCGAAGACGAGAACGACAGGGGCCAGCGCATCGACCAGTTCTTCGACAAGGCCGCGCTGCAGGGCGACCAGCTCAGCTTCACCACCAAGGTGGTCCATGGGGTGTGGTTCGACTTCCGGGGTACGGTGGCGCGCGGGCCCGCCAAGAGCCGCTCCGAGGAAGGCTACTTCGTCATCCGGGGAACGCTGCGGCAGTACACCACCGACGCCAGCCAGAAGGTCACGACCCGCGAGCGCCAGGTGGAGTTCCGGCTGTTTCCCGAGGAAGTGGACAAGAAGTCCAGGTAAGAGGTCCGCCGCGGGGGTGGCAGCCGTTGGCGAGACTGGCGGGAAGTGCTACTCTGTTGCCGCTCTCAGACATGTCGGCCCCCACTCCAACCCCTTCGCCCAGCCCGCGGGCCGCCGGCGCCCTGCCGGTGATGGCGGTCATCCAGGGCGACATCCGCCGCGACGTGGTGATCGAGCACATCCCCTTCAGCGTGGGGCGCAAGACCGACAAGGACCTGGTCATCGCCGATCCCCGCGTCTCCCGCGACCACGCCGAGATCGTCTCCGAGGAGGACCAGCTCTTCCTGGTGGACCTGGGGAGCAAGCACGGCACCTTCGTCAACGGGCAGCGGGTGCAACGCCACAAGCTGGAGCGCAACGACCGCATCGAGTTCGGGATGCGCGACGGCGTGTACGTGATCTTCGACCCCACCAGCACCCAGTCCAGCTCCACGCGCGAGTTCCTCAGCCAGATCTCCTCCATCCAGGTGCGCCGCGACGCCACCGACCTGGAGAAGCTCACCCTCTTCCTGGAGGCGGCGCGCAAGCTCAACACCAGCGGGGTGGTGGACGAGATCCTGGTCACGCTGCTGGACGCCACCCTGCGCCTCACCCACTCCGAGCGCGGCTACGTCTTCCTGCGCGACGACTCCGGGCGTCTGCGGCTGGCGGCGGGACGCAGCGCCCAGGGCCAGGCCCTGGTGGACGACCGCACCATCTCCCACTCGATCCTGGAGGAAGCGGCCTCGGCCTCGGCGGAGTTCGTGGTCTCCGACACCACCAAGCAGAGCGACCTGGCGGGGCGGCAGAGCATCATGGCCTACGATCTGCGCACCGTGATCTGCATCCCGCTGCGCAAGGTCTATGCCCGCGCCGACAAGACCACCAGCGATGCCGCCAAGCCCGCCGAGGCCATGGGCGTGCTCTACCTGGACTCGCGCTTCGCCTCCCGCGACATCTCCACCGTCAGCCACGACATCTTGCGCGCCATCGCCACCGAGGCCGCGGCCCTGGTGGAGAACGCCAAGCTGGCGCAGGCGGAGGAGGCGGCGCGCCTCTACCAGCAGGAGTTGGCCATCGCTGCCACCATCCAGCAGCAGCTCATGGCGGTGACCATCCCCGAGGTCCCCTACGCCTCGCTGCAGGCCAAGAACGTCTCCTGCAAGGAGATCGGCGGCGACTTCTTCGACGTGATCATGACCGACCAGGGCCTGGCCATGGTCATCACCGACGTGTGCGGCAAAGGCGTGACCGCGGCCATCCTGGCCTCCATGCTGCAAGGGATGATCTACGCCCAGCTCCTGGCCCAAGTGCCGCTGCAGGAGGTGGTGACCTCCACCAACCGCTTCCTCTGCCAGAAGGAATTGGGAGCGAAGTACGCCACCGCCATCGTGGGGCTGCTGCATCCCACCGGCGAGCTGGAGTTCGTCAACTGCGGCCACGTCCAGCCCCTGGTGGTCTCAGGCGGCAAAGTGACGCGCCTGCAGAATTCCAATTTTCCGGTAGGGTTGTTGGCCGAGGCCACCTACGAGCCCGCCACCTGCAAGCTCAACCCCGGCGACCACCTGGTCATGGTCACCGACGGCGTCACCGAAGCGGAGAACGGCAGCGGCGAGTTCTTCGGCGACGAGCGCCTGGAGCGCGCCGCCGCCGGCGGAGAGCCCTTTCAGGCCATCTTCGATGCCGTCAACCACTTCCGCGGCGAAGTGCCCCTGGGTGACGATTGCACCGTCTTCGACCTCACCTGCAAGGGCAAGGGCTGAGCGCGAGCGCCGAGCCGATCCCGTCTCCTTTTGAGACACCACCCGCCTTCTACGATTGACAGCCCACTAGCCGCGGCCTGAAACTCGTGACGCTCCTGCTGCCGGCAGGCAAGCCGGCAGTCCCCTCAGGGCCCATGACGCCGCCATCCAACCTGGAAGGTGGTACCCACCGCATGCGGATGCGCGCTCCCGGCGCGCGGGGTCGCGAACGTGACGCCCTGCATGCTTTGCTGGCCATCGCCTCCGCCGCCCAACAGGAACGCAAACCCCCCGGCCAGCCAGACCAACTCGCTTCCCCGGCGGCGAGCGAGGCGCCTGCATCCGCCCCGCAGCCGGTCCGCGGGGACGCCCTGCAGCGCATGGCGGAGAGCGTATGCGCCGTCACCGAGGCCAGCGGGGCGGCCATCGCGGTGGTCCGCGGCGCCGACATGATGTGCGTGGCCAGCAGCGGGCGGTCCGCCATCGAGATGGGGGCCTCGATCGACCTCGATCGCGGCCTGGCGGGACGATGCGTGCGCAGCGGCGAGGTGCAGGACTGTCCCGACGCGGAGAGCGATGCTCGCGTCAACCAGGAAGCCTGCCGGGAGTTGGGCGTGCGCTCCCTGGTGATGGTGCCGCTGCGACGGCGGCGCCGGCCTGCCCTGGGAGTGCTGGCCGTCTTCTCCGACCAGCGCGCGCACTTCAGCCCCCGCCATATGCGCTTCCTGGAGTTCATGGCCGGGCTGGTGCTGGAGGCTGCCGAACTGGGCCAGCCGGGAGCATCGTTCGTGCCCGCCAGGCCGGCTCCGTCGCCCTCCACTCGGCCCCTGCGTCTGACGGACGTCCTGCAAGGAGCGCGAGCGCGCGAGCGCAGCGCGCCGCCGGCTGGGATCCCGGAAGAAGAGCCACCGCCGCGGATGCCGCGCTCGCGGTTGGGGATCGCCGGAGTCGCCTTGCTGCTGGCGCTGGTCGCGGCCACCGTAGTGTGGACGGGCTGGCCGCAGATCCAAAGCCGCTGGCGCGCCAATCCGAGCCCGCCGCCCGCCGGCCTCCGCACTCCCGAACCGGCCGCGCCCGCGGCGTCCCCGGTCCCGCCCGAAAGCCAGGCGGCCCCCGTGGCGCAGGCGCAGCCGGAAGCAGCGCTTCCGCTCGCCCTCCCCGCGGGTCGCGCGCAACTCACCGCCGTGCATTATTCCACTGCGCCGGGGGGCACGCGCGTGACCCTGGAGCTGGATCGAGCCGTCCGCTACCAGGCCCGCCGCCTGGACAACCCGGCGCGCCTCGTCTTCGATCTGGAGAACACGCACCTGGCCCTGGCGGGGCGCAGCTTTCCCGCTGACGATGCCTTGCTGCGCTCCATTCGCGTGGCCCAGTTCCAGCGGGACGTGGCGCGCGTGGTCCTCGACCTCAGGGCCCCTGCCGAGTATTCCGCCACGCTGGAACCCGCCCCGCCGCGCCTGGTGATCGAATTGCGCGCTCTCCCTGCTCCCGGCCGCTAGGACGTCACTTCACGAACTCCGGCTCCTTCCCCTGCGCCCAGGGATCGTAGTGCAGCACGAACTGGATGCGCTCGTTCAGCGGCGGGTGGTCGTAGAGCCACACCCGGATGAAGGGGTTGGGGTCGGGATCGTCGAGGTTCACCTCGCCCAGGATCTGGAAGGCCTGGGCGGCGTTCTGCTGCGGGTCGGCCACCAGGCCGTGGGTGACCTCCAGCCCGTAGATGTCGGCCTGGTGCTCCAGGTAGCGGCTGAAGCTGGCGCTCACCGGCGAGAACAGAAAGCCGAAGATGGAAAGCCAGAGCAGCAGCACGGGCAGGGAAGCCCAATCGTCCACGCCGCGGATGCCCCAGCGCGCGCCTCGCCGCGCCAGCGTCCAGCCCAGCGCGCGATAGCCGAGGTAGAGGAAGAGCAGCAGCACCGCCGCGGCGAAGGCGATCCCCTTCCAGACGTGGTCGAGCACGTAGTGGCCCATCTCGTGGCCGAAGACGAAGAGGATCTCGGGCACGGTCATCTTCTGGATGGTGGTGTCGTAGACCACCACCCGCTTGGAGGCCCCGAGGCCGGTGACGTAGGCGTTCAGCGACTTCATCTTCTCGCTGGCCTTCATCTCGAACATGCGGCGGTCGGGGATGACCAGCCCGCCGCGGTGCACCACCTTCTGGATCTCGCTGGTCAGCAGCGGCTGCTCCTTCTGGAGCGGCTCGAACTTGAAGAACAGGGGCTCGATCACCATGGGCGTGATCAACAGAAGGAAGACGAGGATGGGCAGCGCCGCCAGCCAGAACCAGAGCCACCAGAACCGCGGGCTGCGGCGGATCACCGCGTACAGCAGCCAGATCAGCAGGGAGCCCAGCACGAAGCCGAGGAGCTGGCCCTTCGTCCAGTCCCACGCCCACGAGCCCCATCCCTGCACCGACTGCTGGTAGTGACGCGAGAGCCACTGGCCGTAGAGGTCGGGCGGCAGCTCCAGCACGCCCAGGGTCAGCAGGAAGAGCGGGACGAAGATCCACGCCTGCAGGAAGCGGAAGCGCACGGCGCGCTCGGCCCAGTCGCGGAACCTGGCAGCCAGTCGCCAGCGCAGCACCAGCAGCAGCACCAGCAATCCCCAGGCGAAGCTGAGGAAGTAGAGGATGTAACGCGCTCGCGCGTAGGCCACCGCTTGCTCGTACTTTTCCGGCGGCAGGGTGTAGCCCTGGACCTGGGGCGGAGGCGCCTGGGCGGCGGGGGCCTGCGGCTGCGGGCTCGAGGTCGCTTGCGGGGCGCCGGCCGGCGCGACCAGGAGCAAGGTCAGGGCCAGGATGAGGATTGCGGGCAGTCGGCTCATGGCACCTCCCCAGGAGAGGCGATGACGGCGGAAGCAGCATAGCTCCACCCGGTCCGCTGCCGGTAGTCCCCGCTCACGGCTGCCCTCCTGGAGCGATGGGATGCTCGAGGGCCTTCTGCGAAGGCACCACCCCCGGTACCTGGGGCAGGCGGGTCACGGTGCCGCTTTCGGCGTCGCCGATGGAGATGCCCAGGTGCTCCAGGGTGCGCCCGGTCACCACGTCCAGTTGCACGCGCGACTGCTCGTACGCGGTCATGGCGCCGACCAGGTTGGACTCGGCGGTGGCCAGGTTGGCCATGGCCTGCAGCACGGTGAAGGTGGTGCCGATGCCCTCGGCCAGCTTCTTCTGCTCCGCGTCCAGGCTCTGGGCGGCGTACTCGCGGCCTTTCAGCGCCGCCTCCACCCGGGCGCGGTTCTGCAGCACGGCATACTGGGCGTTACGCACATCGATGGCGACCCCGTTCTGCAGCTCCAGCAGGCGCACCTGCGCCTGCTGGTACTCCAGCACCGAGCGCACTTCGTCGGCTTGGGCGGCGCGGTTCTTGATGGGGATGGTGAGGGTCAGGCCCACGAAATAGGTGGGATGTTCGTTGAGCAGGCCCATGGCGTCGGTCCAGCCGCCCAGCGGCACCACCGGGATCGGCCCCACGAAGGCCGGGTTCAGTTGGCCGGCCAGGGCGGCGCCGCCGTAGTTGGCCACCAGGTCGAGCGCGGGCAACTGCGCGTTATGGGCCGACTCCTTGCTCAGGCGCCGGTTGGTGAGGTCGATGCGCGCCTGCGCCAGCTCGGGACGCTTCTGCAGCGCCTCCTGCACCAGGTCCTCGATGGGAACCACCGGCTCGTTGGCGGGAAGCTGCATGCGGTCGGTGGGCACGACCGCGGCGGCGGCCAGCGCGGGATCGCTCTGCCGCTTGGTGATGGCGTTCTTCATCAGCGACTGCTGCAGTTGCAGGTTGGTCTGGGAGACGATGAGGTCCTGCTGGCTGGCCGCCACCTGCGCCTGCGCGTTGATGACCTCGATGGGGGCCATGGTCCCGGCCTCCACCTGGCGGCGGTTGTTGTCCTCCAGTTGCTGGGCCAGCTTGAGCGCGCGCTCCTTGGCGGTGACGTCTTCGTAGGCGCTCACCAGGTTCCAGTAGAGGTTCTCGATCTGGGTGACGGTGAAGATCACCTGTTGGCGGAAGCTCACGTCCACGATCTCGCGGTTGTTGCGCGCGATCAGGATGAAGCGCTTGTTGGGGGTGAAGCCCAGCCCCTGCAGCAGGTGCTGCCGCACCTGGATCAGGTAGCTCGCGTTCAATTGCGGCACCAGCGACGTGCGGATGCTGTTGGAGGTCGCGCGGTTGTTGCTGAAGGTGAGGTTCACCAGGGTGCCGGTGGGAAAGCCCTGCTGGTAATTGAAGTTGGCGAAGCCGGTGTTCTGCTGCAAGGAAGAGACGCCGGTGAAGACGGTGTTGGACTGCGGCGTGTTGGTGTACTGCAGGCCGAAGGAGGCCGTGGCGATGGGATCGAAGGAATCGATGGGAGGCCCCACCCCCAGGGTGGAGGCCACGATGCCGCCGATGCCGGCCCCCGCGCCGCCCGCGGCCGCGCTCGTGCCCCCCGCCCCGCCCCCGGTGGCGCCGGCGTTGCCGATGGTCCCCGCCCCGCCCCCGGGCGTGCCCTGGATCAACCCGGTGTTGACACCGCGCGCCGCCGCTCCCGACTGGGTGCGCAGGATGTCGGTATCGGCGATGGGCAGGTTGTAGCGCGCGATCACCAGGTCCAGATTGTTCTCCAGCGCCAGGGCGATGGCGTCGTTGAGCGAGAGCATCAGCTTGCCCTCGCGCAGCAGCGGGGCCACGCGTCCCGAGTTCGACAGGTTGGGCTCGGGGACCGGCCGCGAGGCGTAGGGGCGGAAGACGTTGGGGAAGATGGGGACGGAGCGGCTGTAGTCCTGCTGCTGGGCGAAGGCTCCGCCGGCCAGCCACAGCAGGGCCACCAAGGTCAGGCCGAGCGCGGCCGGACGTGGAGCGGGAACAGAGCGCATGGGCTTCCTCCTCAGATACCGTCGTGCCCTAGAAGGATAGCAGCGAGCGGGGCTGCCGGTGGGTTGCCCGCGGGCGCGCCCCGGCGTACAATCTGGCATCCTGCAGCGCGCGTGGGGGCCTCCTTCTTTCGGAGGGAGCGAACCAGCGGCAGTACTCCGCTCCGCGCGCCCGTCGAGGAGAGAATCAGCGAGGATCCGCGCCTTCGTGATGAGCCGCAACTCTATGGCCGCAGCCGTCGCCCTCATCCTCGGGGCCATGACTCTGTGCCCGCCGGCGCCGGCCGCCGACTCCGGCCAGGATCCACCCTCCCTGGACCGCGGCTACCACCTCCTCTACAGCCTGCATTTCCCCGAGGCCCAGCAGGAGTTCGAGCGCTGGCAGCAGGAGCATCCCCAGGATCCCTTGGGTCCGGTGTCGGAGGCGGCCGGGCTGCTGTTCTCCGAGTTCAACCGGCTGGGCGTGCTGGAGTCGCAGTTCTATGTCAAGGATTCGAGCTTCGACAATCGCCCCAAGCTGCAGCCCGATCCCGCCATCAAGGCCCGCTTCGACGCCGACCTCTCCCGCGCCGAGGACCTCTCCCGCGCCCTGCTGGCCAAGGATGCCAACCAGAAAGACGCCCTCTTCGTGATGGCGCTGTGCTCGGGCCTGCGCGCTGACTACGCCGCCATGGTGGAGAAGCACAACCTGGCCTCGCTGGGCTACATCAAGCAGGGGCAGCAGTACGCCGACAAGCTCATCGCCCTGGATCCGAATTACTTCGACGCTTACCTGGCCCTGGGCATGAGCAAGTACATCATCGGCAGCCAGACCGCGCCGGTGCGCTGGCTGCTGCGCCTGGGCGGCTACGCCGGCGACAAGCACGAGGGCGTGCACGATCTGCAGCTCACCGCCGAGCACGGCCATTACCTGGCTCCCTTCGCGCGCCTGCTGCTGGCCATCGCCTACCTGCGCGACAAGGACAAGCCCGGCGCCCGCGCCCTGCTCGCCGGTCTGCAGCGCGACTTCCCCGACAATCCCCTCTTCGGCAAGGAAATCAACCGCCTGGACAGCAGCTACCCGTAAGCCGCGGGCCGTGGATCGCCGCTCATGGAAGCCTTCCGGCTTTTCGCCAGCCCGTGGTGGGTGAACCTGCTGCCGCTCGTGCCCGTGCTGGCCTGGTTCTGGTGGCGCCGCCGCGGCCTGGAGGTCAGCCGGCGCCAACTCGCCTTCGCCGCCCTGTTCGGGGCCGCTTTCGGATTCGTGGAGGCGGCGGTGGTGATCTACCTGCGCGCCGCCGCGGGCCTGCTGCCCGGCTACGGAGGCACCCTGGCCGACGTGGCCCGCCTCTCCGCCGGCCTCTATCGCCAGACCCAGTCGGTGCGCGAACTGCCGCCCAGCCTGCTGACGGTGGAGGTGGTGCGCGAGGCCGCCACCCTGCTCATGCTGCTGGCGGTGGCGCTGCTGGCCGCGCGCCGCCTCCGCGAGCGCTGCGCTGTCTTCCTGTGGAGCTTCGCTCTCTGGGACCTCTCCTACTATGCCGGCCTGTGGGCCACGGTGCGCTGGCCCGCCTCCGTGCGCGAGACCGACGTCCTCTTCCTCATCCCCCAGCCCTGGATCGCCCAGGTCTGGTACCCGCTGCTGGTGAGCCTGCTGGCGCTGCTGGCGGTCCTGCTGGCGCGGCGGCCGGACGCGGGGCGCAGGAGCCTGGGCGAATATTGACATTGCTTCCGGCGGTGCTATAGTCGCGCTCAGGCCGAGGCTGCGATGAAGAACATCTACGAAGTCCTGCGCCAGAAAGAACAGGAGATCCGCCGCCTGGAGAAGGAGATCGAGGCCCTGCGCGTGGTCCTGCCCATGCTAGCGGAGGACTCCGACGCGCCGCGGCAGCGCGAGGTGCCCGAACCCTATCGCCCGCCCGTGCCCACGCCCTCGGTCTTCGCTGCCTCGACCGCGCCGGCGGTGGTGCCTCCTCCGGTGCTGAGCGCCCCCGCTCCGGTCCAGCCGGGGCAGTATTCCGCCACCCAGCAGGGCAACGGAACCCAGTCTCCGGTGACCGAAGCCTACCGCCCGGGCCGCACTTGGCCATAGGACGCAGCCTCTAAGGCGTTGCCAGCTCCGCGGGAAGTTCCATCCCGAACTTGCGCCGTACTTCCTCGCGCAGCCACGCCTCCGCCTCGGTCCGGGCGCGGAGGACCCGCACCGACCATCCCGGACGCTCGGTGAGCATCTCCCACATGCGCGACAGACCGAAGCCCAGGTCGCGCGCGACCACCACCACGATGACCAGTTCGGGCAGCCCGACCGCCAGCCGCGCGTCCTGTTCCACGATGGTCTGGATCTCCGCCGACGAGATGTCCAGCGAGGTCGCCCCGGTCTGGTCGATCAGGCACCAGCGTGTGCCCAGGTAATTCTCTTCCGCGCTCAACATCTCCTGGTTGCGCGCGATGAACTCGCGCCCCGTGACCGCGCCACGGCAGAGGAACAGGCGGCCTGCACCGCCATGCACGACATGGACGTCGACCGGCATTCGTCAGAGTCGGAGCGCGACATTATACGTGCAGAGAGGCGGCGCTCCGCGCCATCCACCGAGCCCGGCGAGAGCACCTCGTATCTTATAGGCAGCAATGGATTTATCTTCGATGTCCTCGTTACGGAAGTAACGTTTTCTTGGCTGCCCCAAGCCCGTACGATGGGGCTGATGGGCCACCGCAGAGAAGAGCGCGTCCCCTTGCGCCTGCCCGCCACCGTGTGGGGCACCGACGGCGCGGGAAGGCCCTTTGTCGAGCGCGCCCATACCGTGGACATCTCCTCCATGGGGGCGCGGCTGGAAGGGCTGAGCCATCCGGTGCTGCCGGGCGCGGTGCTGGGGGTGCAGCACGGGGCGGCCGCCGCCCGCTTCCGCGTCTTGTGGGTGGGCGAGCCGGGCAGCGCCCGCGCCGGCCAGGTGGGCATCCGCTGCGTGGAGGTGGGCAGGTACGTCAAGAAGAGCCTGCTCTACGTGAACGGCCACGACAGCCAGACGGCGGTGCGCTGCTCCTTCCTCGACGCCTCCGGCTACAACGTGTTCACCGCCGCCAGTCCCGAGGAAGCCCTGGACCACGTGGACAACTCCTCGCTCGACGCCGTGGTGCTCACCCATCCCTGGGAGGAGGGCGACCTGGAAGTGCTGGTGGGGCGAATCAAGCGCCGCAAGCCCGACCTGCCCATCGTGCTGGTCTCCGCCCAGCCGCGCCGCGTTCCCGAGACCGCCATGCAGTTCGTGAATGCCTTTGTGCACAAAGGCGAGGCGCCCACCAAGCTGGTGGACGCGCTGGAAGGGCTGATCGGCCCGGGCGCGCAACTGAAGTGGCCGCTGACGCGCAGCCACCAGCGCCACGCGGTGGTGGTGCCGCTCAGCGTCAAGGTGGTGCGCTCCGGCGTTGCGGCTTTCTTCCCCGGGCTCTCCACCGATCTGAGCGACTGCGGGGTGGGCGGGAAGGTGGAGGGCGCGCTGCTGCCCGGAGAGATGGTGACGGTGCAGTTCACGCTGCCCACGGCGCCGCAGCCGCTCTTCCTGCACGCCACCGTGCGCCACCGCGACGGCCGCCTCTACGGCTTCGAGTTCGTCGAGCCCGCTCCCGAAGCGCTGCAGCCCATCCGCGCGCTGTGCGAGGTCCTGCCTCCGCTCGACCTTCCCCGCGAGGAGCAGCGCAAGCCCTAGGCGCGCTGCCGCAGCTTGAAGCGCTGCAGCTTTCCGGTGGCGGTCTTGGGAAGCTCGGGCAGAAACTCGATCCAGCGCGGACGCTTGTAATCGCCGATCCGCTGCGCTACCCACTCCTGCAGTTCGCCGCGCAGCGCGTCGTCAGCCTGGGCCTCCGCGCCCACTACCACGTAGGCGGCGGGCTTGGCGAGCCCGCTCTCGTCGTCGCGCGCCACCACCGCCGCCTCCTGCACGGCGGGATGTGCGAGGAGCGCGCTCTCCACCTCCGCCGGGCTCAGCCAGCGCCCGTTCACTTTGAAGAGGTCGTCGGAGCGCCCCGCGTACCAGAAGTAGCCCTCCTCGTCCTGATAGTACTTGTCGCCGGTGCAGAACCAGGCGCCTTGGAAAGCTGCCCTGGTCTTCTCGTGCTGGTTCCAGTAGCCGGCGCAGGTGGCGTCGCTCTTGACCAGCAGGTTGCCGATCTCGCCGGGCGCCACCGGGGCGCCCGTCTCGTCCACGATGCGAGCCTCGAAGCCGGGGATCACCTTGCCGCTGGAGCCGGCGCGGGCCTCGCCCGGGCGGTTGGCCAGCACCATCTGCAGGGTCTCGGTCGAGCCCCAGGCATCCAGGATCTCGATGCCGAAACGCCGGCGGAAGCGCTCGAAGAGCGGCGCGGGCAGGGCCTCTCCCGCGGAGATGCCGTGGCGGATGCTCGCCAGGTCGAACTCCCCGCCGCCTTCTCGGCGGTGGGCCAGCAGCGCGGCGTAGTTCGAGGGCACGGAGAAGAACAGGGTGGGGCGGTAGCGCTCGATGTCAGCATAGATGCTGGCCGGCGTGGGCCGGCCCGGGGAGAGGATCGTGGTCGCGCCGAAATACAGAGGGAAATAACCGGTATTGCCCAGGCCGTAGGCGAAGAACAGGCGGGCCACGCTGTAGCAGCGGTCGCGCTCCGTCATTTTCAGGATGCCGCTGGCGTAGCGCTCGGCGCACACTTCCATGTCGTGCTGCAGGTGCACGCAGCCCTTGGGTGCGCCGGTGCTGCCCGAGGAGTACAGCCAGAAGGCGGGGTCGTCGCGGCCCCTGGGTTCGGCCGCAAGCTCCGCGGAAGCCGCGGCCATGAGGGAATCGAGGCTGGGACGGCCTGCAGCCGGCTCGCCCGCCACCACCATGGTTTGCAGGTACCGCAGCCGCTCGCGCGGGATGGATTCCGCCAGCGGCAGCAGGGAATCGCTCACCACCGCCACCCGCGCCTGCGCGTCGTTCAGGATGTATTCGTACTCGGGGGGCTTGAGCAAAGTGCTGATGGGCACCGCGACGGCGCCGATCTTGATGACACCGAAGAAGACGTAGAGGAAGTCGGGCGAGTCAGGCAGCAGCAGGACGACACGCTCTTGCGGGCGCACACCCAGCCCGCGCAGGGCGTTGCCCACGCGGTTCACGCGCGCCTGCAACTGCGCGTAGGTCACGCGCTGCTCGCCGCACTCGATGGCGACCTTGGCTCCCCGGCCTTCATGGACATTGTGGTCCACGAAGCGGGTGGCGGCATTGAAGGCTTCCGGCACGGCGATGCGGATCTCCGGGCTAGAGGATATTCGGGCGGCCCCGACTTGCCCGCAGGACAAAACGGGATGGGCCGGCGCCCATCCCGTCTTCTGAGATGCAGGACCCCTGGCTAGTGGGTCTGGATGACGAGCGGCTGGGTCAAGCGGAAGCTCAGCGTGCTCTCGGTGGAGAGGTTGACGTTCTTGCCGCCGGTGCCGCCGGCGACGGCGGTTCCCGCGCCGGCGCCCAGGCCCGCTCCGATGGCCGCTCCCTTGCCGCCCCCGGCGATCGCGCCGATGATGGCCCCAGCGGCGGCGCCGCCTCCGACCGATCCGGCGGTGCGCTTGCCCTTGCCCTTCTCGGTCTGCGCCCAGGTGTCGGTGGTGATGGAGTAGGTATCGCCGTGCGTGGTGATGCTGATCAGCTCCAGCGCCAGGTCGGCTTGGCCGGCGAAGGCGCCCTGCTTCTTGGCGTTCGCCACCCGGCCCTCCACCTCCGCGCCCGCCGGGATCACGGTGTTGCCCTCGACCTTCACCGAGTACCGCAGGGTGGCGGGGAAGGTGTCGCCCGGCTTGCTGGTCTTGGAGCTGAGCGACCGGCCCAGGCGCACCGTCAAGGTGGTGCCCGCAGGAACCGTGATCTTGTTGTTCTGCGCCATCAGCGTCGCCGACAGCGCCAGCAGGAACGTGCTCATAACCACGAGCGTCGATGCCTTCTTCATAGGACTCCTTTTTTCGGCCAGTGGAATGCTTCCGGTGAGAAACTGCGCCGCTAGTGCGCCGCATCATACCACGCCCTCCCTCCGGTGGGGCGGGGATTCTGGCAAGAGCGCGGCAATGGGGCGCCCACGTGCATTGCCGGCGTGTCCTGTGGCAGTATGGACGGACGCTTCGCGGCCTGCGGCCGGGAAAGGGTGGGGCATGAGCAAGGTACGGGTGCTGGTGGGCACGAAAAAGGGCGCGTTCATCCTGACCTCGGATGGCAAACGCAAGCAGTGGGAGGTCGCCGGTCCCTATTTCACGGGCTGGGAGATCTATCACCTGAAAGGGTCGCCCGCCGACCCCAACCGCATCTACGCCTCGCAGACCAGCGGCTGGTTCGGGCAGATCATCCAGCGCTCCAACGACGGCGGCAAGAGCTGGGAGGTGCCCGGCGGCGCGCCTCCACCCACGCCCCAGGGCTGGCCGCAAGGGCAGAGCAACAAGTTCGTCTACGACACCTCCACCGAGACCGGCAAGCCGCTCACCACCCACCAGTTCTACGACGGCACCCAGCATCCCTGGGAGTTCAAGCGCGTCTGGCACCTGGAACCCTCGCTCACCGACCCTGACGCCGTCTTTGCGGGCGTGGAAGACGCCGCGCTGTTCCACTCCAGCGACGGCGGGACCACCTGGAAGGAACTCTCCGGCCTGCGTGGCCACGGCACCGGGCCCAAGTGGCAGCCGGGCGCCGGCGGCATGTGCCTGCACACCATCCTGCTGGACCCCGGCAACCCAAGACGCATCGTCATCGCCATCTCGGCGGCGGGCGCCTTCCGCAGCGACGACGGCGGCAAGAGCTGGAAGCCCATCAACCGCGGCCTGCGCTCCCCCTACATCCCCGATCCCACCGCCGAGGTCGGCCACTGCGTGCACCACATCGCCCTGCACCCCTCCCGCCCCAACACCCTGTTCATGCAGAAGCACTGGGACGTGATGCGCAGCGACGACGCCGGCGACAACTGGCGCGAGGTCAGCGGCAACCTGCCCACCGACTTCGGCTTCGTCATCGACGTGCACTCTCACGAGCCCGAGACCGTCTACGTCGTCCCCATCAAGAGCGACTCCGAGCACTTCGTGCATGAGGGCAAGCTGCGCGTCTACCGCAGCCGCAGCGGCGGCAACGAGTGGGAGGCGCTCACCAAGGGCCTGCCGCAGAAGGACTGCTACGTCAACGTGCTGCGGGACGCCATGGCGGTGGACCAGCTCGACCAGTGCGGCGTCTACTTCGGCACCAGCGGCGGCCAGGTCTACGCCTCCGCCGACGCCGGCGATACCTGGCAGGCCATCGTGCGCGACCTGCCCCCCGTACTCTCCATCGAGACGCAGACGCTGCCATGATCCGAGTGGCGCTGCCGCAGCACCTGCGCACCCTGGCGCACGTGGGCGCCGAGGTGGAGCTGGAGGTCCCGGGCGCGGCCACGCAGCGCTCGGTGCTCGACGCCCTCGAGACCCGCTATCCCATGCTGCGTGGCACCATCCGCGACCACGTCACCCTCCAGCGCCGCGCCTTCCTGCGCTTCTTCGCCTGCGGCGAGGACCTCTCCCACGAGCCCCCCGACGCGCCCCTGCCCGCCGCCGTGGCCTCCGGCCAGGAGCCCTTTCTGGTCATCGGCGCCATCGCCGGCGGTTAGCTCCGGCATTGTGGCCCCGCGACTTCCTTGCTAGACTTCCCGGCGATTCGCCTGACCCGGAGGTCACGACCATGGCGCTGTTCATCCTGTTTCTCTTCGCGATCGGGGCCCTGTTCGTCCTGTTCACCTTCCTGGGCGGCTTCTTCACCGTGTCCACCGCGGAGATGGCGGTGGTGCAGCGCCTGGGCAAGTTCGTGCGCATCGCCGGGCCGGGGCTGAACTTCAAGATGCCCTGGCTGGAGCACGTGGCCGGGCGCGTCAACATGCGGGTGCAGCAGTTCCGCGTCGAGGTCGAGACCAAGACCAAGGACAACGTCTTCGTGAAGGTGCTGGTCTCGGTGCAGTACCAGGTGCTGCAGGACAAGGTGTACGAAGCCTTCTACAAGCTGCAGAGTCCCGGCGACCAGATCACCTCCTACGTCTTCGATTCGGTGCGCTCGCAGGTGCCCAAGCTGCTGCTCGACGAAACCTTCGAGCAGAAGGACAACGTCGCCAACTCGGTCAAGACCGAGCTCAGCGGGGTGATGCAGGACTACGGTTACGCCATCATCAAGGCCCTGGTCACCGACATCAATCCCGACGACAAGGTCAAGAGCGCCATGAACGACATCAACGCCGCCCAGCGCGAGCAGGTGGCGGCGCAGGCCCGCGGCGAGGCCGACAAGATCCTCAAGGTGAAGCAAGCCGAGGCCGAGGCCGAGAGCAAGGCGCTGCAGGGGCAGGGCATCGCCAACCAGCGCAAGGCCATCATCAGCGGCCTGCGCGAGAGCGTCGAGACCTTCAAGCAGAGCGTGGAGGGCGCCACCGCCCAGGACGTCATGGCCCTGGTGCTCATGACCCAGTACTTCGACACGCTCAAGGAGATCGGCGCCCAGACCCGCTCCAACACCATCCTCATGCCGCACTCGCCCGGCGCCCTGCCCGATTTCTTCAGCCAGATCCAGAACGCCATCATGGTGGGGGCGCGGGCCGAGTCGGAATCGAGCGCGGCCGGCGGCGGAAAGTAGGGCAGCGCTCAGCCTCCCGGCTGCACGATGGCGATGCGCGTCTCCTGGCCGGTGCTGCCGATGGCGATGACCTTGCTCAGTCCCGGGCGGTCCACCGCCAGCACCTGCTGGCCGTTGATCTCCATGAGCCGGGCGTCGGGATAGCGCTGCTGGTAGTAGCGGATCACCGTGGCCACGGAATCGGTGGTGCTGTACACCTCGCGGGCCACGGGAATGCCGATGTCGGGCAATTGGGTGTCGTCCACATTGACCGGCTGCGACCCGGGATAGCGGTCAGAGCCGGAAGGCGCCGCGGCCGCGGGCGTCCCTGTGCCTCCCGCCGTGCGCTGCGTCATCTGCGCCAGCGCCTTCTGCACCTCGCCCAGGTCGATACCGCCTGGCGACGCAGGCGCGGCCGCCGCGGGATTGCCGGGGGCCTGGGCTGGGGGTTCCTGCTGAGACGCGCCGCCGGCGGGGCTCGCGGCCTGGTCCGACGAAGTCTGGACTGTGCTCGCGGGTGCAGCCTGGGACTGCGCGGGGGCCGCGGGCGCGGCCGCGGCAGGTGCGGCGGCATGTTGCTTCGCCGGCCACGCTTCCTTCAACATCACTCCCACGGCCACGGCCAGGGCCGCACCCGCCACCGCCACTAGCACGCGCATCTGTTTGCGCTGGCGGCGCTGTTCCGCGGTCATGGCGGCCACCGCGTCGGGAGTCATGGGCGCGCCGCAGGCGGCGCAGAAGCGCTCTCCCTCGCTCGCCGCCCTTCCGCAGTGGGAACAGAACGCCATATCCAGGAAGTATAAGCCCGCCGCCGCTGCGGGAGCGTCGCTTTCCTGACCCGCGTGGAAACCCCACCTCCGGGCGGCGCCCCCAGTTCACATGCGCGACGCCATCTTCTCAGCCAGCGGCCGCAGCTTCTCGATCGCGACCATTCCTCCCTGGGTCTTGGCCGTGACCTCGACCGCCGCTACCACCCCGTTCTTGAGCACGCTGCAAGTGGTGTTGTAGCCCATCTGCGCCATGCTGGCGGGCGGGACGATGGTCGAGCAGGTCAGGTCGCCGAACTTCTTGACCTCGATCTGGGCGCCCCTCTGCCGCAGCATCTCGATGCCCTTCATCTCGGTCTCGCCGGTGGGGTTCTTGCGCCGGGCCGTGCGCAGGGTGACAGTGACGGTGGCGTTCTTGCCGCTGCAGACCGAGGCGTCGCCCAGGGTATAGGGCTGCAGCGGCGGCGGCGGCGCGCCCAGCACGGCCTGCAATTCCGCCGGGGTGACCAGCGAGCATGCCTTATTCTGCGCCTGGGCGCGGCCGGGGTTGCCCGCCGCCAGCCCCGCCAGCAGCAGCGCGGCGGCGACCCGGTTCAGGGCCCGGGCAACCCGCGTGGTTTCCATGACTCCTCCTGTTCCGGGGCTGGGCGGGGAGCACCCCGCTCGTCCTACAGCTTGTTCAGTCCGTCCAGGGCAGCGACCTTGTAGGCCTCCGCCAGCGTGGGATAGTTGAAGATGGCGTCGCGGAAGTACTCCATGGTCCCGCCCAGCGCCATCACCGCCTGCCCGATGTGGATGATCTCCGCCGCCCGGTCCCCGACCGCGTGCACTCCCAGCAGGCGCAGCGATTCCGGATCGAACAGCAGCTTCAGCAGGCCTTGCTCGTCGCCCAGCATCTGCGCCTTGGCCAGCTCGGCGTAGCGGGCCAGCCCGGTCTCGTAGGGGACCTTCTCGCTGGTGAGCTGCTCTTCGGTGCGGCCCACCATCGAGATCTCCGGGATGCTGTAGATGCCGTAGGGGATGAGGTGGGCGGGGATGGTGGAGGGCTTGCCGAACATGTGGCAGCTCGCCAGCCGCCCCTGCTCCATGGAGGTGCTGGCCAGGGCAGGGAAGCCGATCACGTCGCCGGCGGCGTAGATGTGCGGCACGCTGGTCTGAAAGTGCTCGTTCACCTTGAGCTTGCCGCGCCCGTCGGCGGAGAGCGCCGCCGCCTCCAGGTTCAACTGGTCGCTGTTGGCCTGGCGTCCGACCGCGTACAAGAGCGCCTGGCCGTGCACCGTCTTGCCGCTCTCCAGGCGGGCGAAGACGCGGTCGCGGTCCTCCTCGACGCCCAGGGAGACCACCTTCTCGCCCAGCCGGAAGACGGTGCCGAGTTGGCGCAACTGGAAGCACAGGCTCTCCACGATCTCGCGGTCGGCGAAGTCCAGCAGCACCGGGCGCTGGTCCAGCAGCGTCACCCGCACCCCCAGCGCGGCGAACATGGAGGCATACTCGATACCGATGATGCCGGCGCCCACGACGACCAGGTCGCGGGGCAGTTCCTCCAGCTCGTGCACCTGGTCGGAATCGAAGATGCGCTTGCCGTCGATGGGGATGCTGTGGTCGTGGGCGGGGCGCGTGCCGCAGGCGACCAGCACATGGTCGCCGCGCACCAGTTGCGAGCCGTCCTCGCGCGCGATCTCCAGCGTGTGCGCATCCAGGAAGCGCGCGCTGCCCTCCAGCACGGTCACGCGGTTGCGGCGCAACTGCGACTTGATGACCTCGATCTCCCGCGCCATGACCGCGTCCGCGCGGAAGATCAGGTCCTGCATCGAGATCTGACCCTTGAGGGTGTAGCCGCGGCCGTAGAAGCTGCGCTGCCGGAAGCCGCTCAGGTAGAGGACGGCCTCGCGGAAGGTCTTGCTGGGGATGGTGCCGGTGTGCACGCACACCCCGCCCATGGTCTGCTTGCGCTCGATGATGGCCACCTTCTTGCGCAGCTTGGCGGCGCAGATGGCGCCCTTCTGCCCCGCCGGGCCGCTGCCGATCACCACCAGGTCGTATTGTTCCGGTTCCATGGTCAGGGCCCCTCACCCCGATTCGCGCAGGCGGAAGCCAACGCCTGCCTCGCGCGGCAGAGTATATCCCTGAATGGTATCTGGCGTCTGCGGTCTGAGGTGTGGGCTTGGTCGGGGCGGGCCGATTCGAACGGCCGGCCCCCTGCGCCCAAGGCAACCTAACCAGTGCTATGTGATTGGCTCGTAAAGGCTGGCTCTGCGTCCTACACCCTGGTGTTAGGCCCTATTCGGACCGTTATGGACCCAATCTGGACCCAATTCCCGAAAGACCTGGTACGGGTTAGGGGCATGGTCTTGATCCGGGCTCATCTGCGTCATTATCACGACAAGGCTTAGTGTGCCGCTTCCGACATCTGCAGGTCGAGCGCGACGCGCTCCCCGTTGATCAGCACGAAGCCGGAGTTGATGAGCTGCTGGCCGGTGCAGTTGTAGTCGGCGAAGCAGCGCATGGCGGAGACCGGCAGGAAGAACTCCACCGCCTCCGAGTGCTCGCTGCCCGGCAGCTGGAGCGTGGTCGAGAAGTCAAAGCCGTCGAAGCCAGGAGCGTCGGGGAAGTATTTCAGCACCGGGCGGATGAGGTGGGCGATGTGCTGGTCGAAGGCCAGCGCCGCCAGCCGGTACTGCGAGCCGGTGGTGCCGGACTCCAGCGGGGTGTCCACCGAAACCTGCAGGTAGGCGCCCTGGTGGAAGGCGATGAACGAGGGCGGCGCGTAGCTGACGAAGTGCGCCTGCGCATCCATCTCGCGCAGCATGCGCGCGATGGCGTCCTGGTGCGTGGTCTGCAGGGCGGCCAGGCTGTCCGGACCGAGTCCCGGGCGCACCGGCCAGTCCGGACCCTTCGCCAAGTGAGGCGAGACCAGCGGCGTGTCGCCGCCCGATCCGGCAGGCCCGCTCAGGCCGGCCATCTCCGCTTCCGCCTTGCGCGTGGCTTCGGTCTTCTCGACTGGAGGCGGAGGCGCGGGCTCGTCGTCGGAGAGCCAGAGGGTGATGGGCTGGGCGTCCAGGTAGGCCAGGCCGGCGAGCAGCGCGGCCTGCTGCTGTTCGGTGGTGGTGGCCGAGACTAGACGCGTGGCCGCGTCGCTGGGCAGGAACAGCACTACGTTCTCCGCGTGCTCCGCCGGGACGCCCATCACCTTGCCGCGCACGTGGTGCGAGATCTCGAGCGCGAAGCCCTGCACGCTGGGATCGCCGGCCAGCGGCGGCACCGCTGCTTTCAGCACCGGCAGCATGACATCGCGGAAGGTCTGGCGCGCGCGCTGCCCCGGCGTCAGCAGCTTGTCGGAATAGGAGGCGTAGTAATTGCCGGTGATCTCCAGTACGACGTGGTTCTTGAAGCGGTCGAAGCGGACGGAGCGCGCCTGACTGCGTCCCTGCTGCGCGTTCACGTCGAGCACGCGTGAGAGCTGGAAGGCGTAGGCGTAGTGGTGGGTCTGGATCTCGCGCGCGATCTTCTGCAACTGCGCGGCGTATTTCAGCTCCAGGCGCTGGGCGGAGGGGTCTTGGACGTCCTGCGGCGGGGCCACCTGGGCGGCTGCCGCCAGGCTGAGGCACGCGATCGCCAGCAAGAGCCCGCTACTTCTGCGCATACACCACCCCCGCCGTCTGATAGGGCGGATCGGAGACCGCCCGGACATACGCCACCAGCGCCTGGATCTCGCTCTTGCTCAGGGTGTAGCCGAAGGACGGCATCTCCGGCGACTTGCCCAGCGCCGGGCCACCATGGCTGATGATAGCAGTCAGGTCCGCTTCGCTCATCTTGTTGAGCGTGTCGCCTTCGGTGAAAGCATGGGGCTTGGTGGTCAGGTTGTCGTAGTTGGAAACGCGCTCGGGCGTGGATTCGGGATCGTGGCAGCGCGAGCAGTACTGGCGGTTGAACTGCTGCCCCAGGCCCTCCTGGTAGCCGAGCGCTATCTCTTCGAGCTTCAATTCGACGCGCTTGCCGCTCTTGTCGGCGGTCCAGGCGGTGATCTGGTAGCGCCCCGCGACGCCGCCCAGGCTCACGCTGGTGGTGAACTGCCCGCTGGAGTCGGTCAGGCCGGAGGCAGGATCGAAACGCACGCCCGCGGGTCCCTGCATGGTGACGGCCGCACCGGTCACGCCGCTGCCCTGGGCGTCGTTCACCTGCACCACCACCGGCTGGTCGAGCAGCATGCCCACGCCGGCGGCCTGCTTGCCGCCGCTGGCCTCGGTGATGGCAGTCCCCCAGCCGGTGGGCTGCAGCGCGGGCGCCGCCGGCCGGGAGCGCGAGCAACCGGCTGCCAGGAACAGGAGCGCGGCGAAGATGGTCAGGCGTCTCATCGCTTCTTCGCCTCCTGCACGGGCTTCCCCTTGAGCGACATCAGGAAGGCGGTGAGGGCACGCGCGTCGGCGTCGCTGAGATTCTGGTTGGGCTCGAGTGTGCCCGGGCGCATCCCCTGCGGGTCTTTCAGGTAATGGAAGACCCACGCTGGCGTCAGGCGCGAGCCCACCTGCGCCAGCGTCGGCCCGATGTAGCCCTTGTCCTTCTGCGGGTCGGCGATGTGGCAGGACTGGCAGGCGAACTTGGAATAGAACAGTTGCCGCCCCTGCTCGACCAGCGCCGGGGTGGAGTCGGCGGCCGCGTCGCGGTTGAAGGCCGGGTCCTGGTAGACGGTCATCATGTAGTCGGTGAGCGTGGCGATCTCGGCGTCGGTCAGGTTGAAGCGCGGCATGCGGCGGATGAGCGCCGGGCGCAGCGTGTTGGGGTTCTTCAGGAAGTCCACCAGCCACGGCCGCTGCACCGCGCTTCCCTCCCAGCTCAGGTCGGGAGCCATGTCGCCGCCGCGCCCGTTGATGGCATGGCAGGAGAAGCAGCGCAGATCGTCCATGAGATGCCCTGCCTTGCCCGCGGGCCGGTAGTGCGATTCGGCCAGGGCGGGGACGCGCAGCGACGCCGGCTGCGTCTGCGCGCGGTCGGTGAGCGCCAGCAGCGCCGTGGTCAGCGCGTCCTGCTGCTGCGGCGTGAAGCTGAACTGCGGCATCTTCAGGCCGGGTCCGAAGGCCCGCGGGTTGCGGATCTTGGCGGCGATGTAGTCGGGCAGGGTGTGCGGCATGCCCTCGGCGAAGACCAGTTGCGCCAGCGAGCGGCTGCCCACCCGGCTCAGGTCGGGAGCGAAGTTCTCCGGCTTCTTGATGCCGTCGATCTCGTGGCAGGAGGCGCAGCCGTACTCGGTGACCAGTTGCTTGCCGTGGGCGATCTGCTGCGATGTGGCCGCGTCCAGATGGACGTTGGCCAGCAGGTCGCTGTCGCTCTTCGCTCCCAGGAAATTGACCAGCAGCGCGACCTGCGCCTCGCTGAAGCGGTAGCGCGGCATCTTGGTGTCGGGATCGTAGGCCGCGGGATCGCGCAGCCAGGCTTCCAGCCACTCCGGCTTGGCCTTGCTGCCGATGCGGGTCAGCTCCGGCCCCAGGTCGCCGCCCACCAGCGCGCCCGCAGCGTTCTGCACCGCATGACAAGAGGCGCAGAAGGACTCCCCGTAGAGGCTCGCGCCCGCCTGGGGATCCTGCTTGGCGGCGGGCGCGGCCTGCGTCGGCGCCGGCAGGTTGATCGCCGTGCTCTGCGCCACCAGGAAGGCGGAGATGTCGCGCGCATCGGCGTCGCTGAAGCCGAAGTTGGGCATGGTGGCGGTCGAAGCATAGGCCTGCGGGTTCTTGATCCAGGCGTACACCCACTCGCGGGTGGTCTTCTGCGCGATGTGCGCCAGCGAGGGCGGGTCGTCCGTCGCCTGCATCGTGGTACCGTCAGGCGCGTGGACGCTGTGGCAGCGCACGCAGCCGTAGCGCGCCAGCAGTTTGCGTCCCAGGTTCAGTTGCGGCGTCCCGGCGAGCGCGCCCAGGTGACACTGCCCGCACGAGGCTTGCAGGTACTTGGCCGGCAGGATGGGCTGCTCCCAGGCCAGCGTGCTGCTATGCGCCTCCTCGACCGTGGTAGCGCCGCCCTGGCCGCGGTGGCACACCACGCAGCCGAATTCGGTGAGCCGGTGGGGCATGGGCGGATGCGGGCGGAAGGGCTGCCGGCTCACGTTGGCCAAACTGGCCTCCCGCAGACCCAGGTGGCAGGTGGTGCAGCGGTCGGTCACGCCCTGCTCCGGGATCCAGATCTGCTGCAGGCCGGGCTCGAAGCGGCGCTCCAGGGTGACGGCTTCGGCGCGCCCGCGGATCAGCTTCAGGTACTGCTTCTGGTAGCCGCGCCACTCGCTGAAGTAGTCCTTGGCTGGAGCGATGGCCAGCATCACCAGCAGCACCACGCTCATGGTGCCGAAGGTGCGCGCCGGGTCACCGAAGAAGATGCGGCAGACCGACCCGATCTTTTGTCGAAGTCCCACTTATCCTCTCCAGAGCCACACCCACGACCATCCAGGGCCGCGGAACAGGGTGCCGACGGCGGTCAGCGTGACCGCCACCGCCAGGAACCAGGTCATGATCCAGAAGGCCAGCGGCTTGCGCACCAGCCAGCGGCGGAAGCCGGCCTTGCTGGCCGGGTCGACGAAGGCGGCGTAGAGCATGAAGGCGGCGACGA
>DASPRL010000014.1 GCA_035624475.1 Terriglobales bacterium | reverse complement strand
GCCGGCTCGAAGGACCTGCCGCTGAACCGCGTGGCCGAGCACACGGTCGAGGACGTGGTGCGGGTGGAGACTCTGAAGCTCTTCGAGATCTCGTCGTTCTCGGCCGAACTGGGCTACCAGAAACCCAAGTTCGTGGTCCCCATGGTGGGCGAGCTGCCCATCATTGGGCCCTTCTTCCGCTTTCGTCGCGGGATCGACACAAGTTTCCACCGGAGCTTTGCGGTGGTGACGGCCTTCGTCGCTCCCACCGCGCGCGACCTGGCCGATAGCATCCGCTTCGACTATGACCGGCAGGTCACTCACGACACGGACCCGGCTAACGGCCTGCCGCGCACCACCCTGCGACTGCTGAATTCCGCCTCCGACCTGCCCGTCGATCAGGTGCAGGCCTTCCACCGCGCCGAAGTGGAGTGCACGGCCCGGCAGTTCTCCGGGAATTCCGCCCGCACACAGTTCTGCGGGGAGTTCCACACCAATCACAGTTTCACGTGGTTCGAGATAGGAGCAAAGTAAGGTGCCCTTGTTTCCATGAGCCGGGCGCTGGAGACAAGGGCTACGGCCAGAGCTGGTTGAGGAGCGCGGCCAGGCGGGTGCCGGCGCGCGCCAGTTGCCGGTCGATCACTGGCTTGGCCTGCTGGAAATAGGCAGGACCGATGCTCTCCTGGAGGCCGAGCATCCGCCGTCCCACCTGGTCATCGTCGCTGCAGCGGGTTATGGGCCGCGGCGCTTCCGCCGTCACCGCGTGCGGCAGCTTCCCATAAGCCACGCGCACGGCTGCGTCGTGACTCTCCCACGCCCAGGCCTCCAGGTCGGCGGGCTGGCGCTTCCACGCTGCGCTGTCCCGGGCGAAGCGGTGGCGCAGCCGGCGGGCAAAGGCGGGGAGGGCCTCGGCTCCAAGCGAGCGTTCGACCAGCTCCGTGTCCCACACTCCGTGCAGGTTGGGGCGGTAGTTGTCGCGGGCCAGTTCCTCCGGAGTGCTGCCCACCGGCTGCGGCATCGCCCCGAAGAAGGTGACCGGAACGCAATTGCCCCCTTGGTCGTTGTTGGTGGTGGCGTGCAGGGGCTGGTGCAGGTCCCCCACCAGGTGGATGAGGAAGCGCAGCGCCTCCGCTTGCTCAGCCGTGCCCGCCTGCGGCGAGCGCAGCACCTCCAGTTGGCGGCGGATGGCCTGCACGACGCAGGCCCTCTCCGTCGGACAGAAGGGGTTCAGATCGCCGGAGGCCATGCCCAGAGGGATGTTGATGAAGTGCCAGGGGCCGGTTTCCGGCCGGTGCTCCCGGATGTCGTCGGCCCAGGTGGAGCTATCGACGAAGTCTCCCAAGCCGGGGTTGGGACAATAGCGCGCCAGGGCGGGATCGATGGGAGAGCGGGCCAGCAGTTCGGCGGCGCGCTGGCGGGCGTGAGGTCCCATCTGTTGCCAAGCCAGCAAGGCCACAGTCTCGTGTCCCCGGCAGCCCCAGCCGAACATCCGCAGTGGCAGCAGGAGCAAGACCAGGACCATGCCTAGGATTGCCCTTGTCCTCGTCATAGAACCGCTTGGCCATACTACGCCCGCGCCCGGCCGGGACCAAAGGGACTTGTACCTCGGCTCGTCCCATCGGCCGATGGCCGACGCGAACTTGGGTAATCTGGCCCTGCAACGCCGGCAGGAGGAGAATGCAGGCCATGGCGACACTCCCCAAGTCGCACCCCGAGACCTGGCCCCAGGAGCGCTCCGGCTACGAAGACCGGCGCACCGTGGCCTACGCCCCCGGCGACACCACCCGCATCCAGGTCTTCAGGAACTGGACCGCCTGGGAGGCCCGCGTGGGCAGCCTGGTCCTTGCCCTGGGCCTGATCTGGGCGCTGCGCCTGCTCGGCTCCAACCCCGGCAACCTGAGCGCCTTGTGGCTGACCTCAGGCCCGCGGGAGACCGCGGCGCTCGGCCTGCTGGCCTGGCTGCACGCCAAGTGGCAGCGCTCAGTCACCCTGCGCTGAGGGCTGAGGCTGCCGGCGGACCCGCTTCACCTCCTCCTCTCCTGCCGCGCGGTGATTGTCGGCGCGGCGGAGCAACTTTCTCCCCCATCCGGGTTGAATGGGAGCAAGAAGGCCCAAGGGGCCTCCGGATCGGAGGAGAGTCTATGACACGTCTTCGCAGCAGCCTTGCTCTGGGAGTGCTGGCTCTGGTGTTGGGAGCGGCGCCGGCGGCGCTGGCCCAGCCCAACGACATCCATCAGGATCGGCGCGATCTGCGCCACGACCGCCGCGACATCCGCAGCGATAGCCGCGACATCCGTCACGACCGGGCCGCGTTACGCCACGACCTGAGGACCGGCAACACCGCCGGGGCTGCCGCCCAGCGCGCCGACCTGCGCCGCGACCGCAGGGACCGGCGCTCGGATGTCCGCGACGTGCGCGCCGACCGCCGCGATCTGCGCCGCGATCGCCACGGCCGCTAAGACCGGGTCCGGTTCTGCTCACGGCCAGGGCCGGCTGGCGGCCCTGGCCGGTGCTGTTTTTTTCGGGAAGCGCATTCCAGGACTGGCGCGCGCCTCCGCCTCCGGCTACACTTTGCTCCGCATCCGCCCCGGAGGAACCGAACCCAGGTGAAGAGCCTCGTCCGTTCCCTGTCCCTGTCCGTGCTTTTTCTCTGCTTCAGCATCCCCAGCGCCCTGGCCGGAGGGCCGCCGCAGGCCTCCCCGAGCCGCGACGTTCTGGACGGCTCGCGGCAGATCCTGGTGGTCACGACCCGCGAGTGGAGCGCGGACCAGGGCCGGCTGGAGCGCTATGAGCGCAAGGCCCCGGGCCGGCCCTGGACCAGGGTCGGCCAGCCCTTCACCGTGACGGTGGGGAAGAACGGCCTGGGCTGGGGCCTGGGCGTAGTGGCGGCGCCGGCCCAGAGCGGCGATCCCATCAAGAAAGAAGGCGACGGCAAGGCCCCCGCGGGCCTCTTCCGGCTGGGCACCGCGTTTGGCTACTCTCCCGGGAAGTACCCGGGCTCGAAGATGCCTTACCTGCCGCTTACGTCGAGCGTCGAGTGCCCCGACGACCCCGCCTCGTCGCAGTACAACACGCTGGTCGACCGCTCGCGAGCCAAGCCCGACTGGAACAGCTCCGAGCAGATGCTGCGTCCGGACACGCTCTATCAATGGGGCATCTTCGTGGAGCACAACACCGGCCCCGCGCGTCCGGGCGCCGGCTCCTGCATCTTCCTGCACATCTGGCGGGGCGAAGGGCGGCCCACCGTGGGCTGCACCGCCATGTCTCCCGAGCAGATGGAGGAGATGCTCTCCTGGCTCGATCCCGGCAAGAAGCCCCTGCTGGTGCAGTTGCCGGAGGCGGAATACCAGCGCCTGCAGGCCGCGT
>DASPRL010000013.1 GCA_035624475.1 Terriglobales bacterium | reverse complement strand
CCTGCGCGCCGCCACCGCCGAGGTCTCCAAGCTGCGGGCCGCGGTCTTGCGCGCCCACTTGGAGAAAGTACAATCGCGCATGCAGGAGCTGCTGGGCGGCCACGCCGATCCCGAGCGCATCCTGCAGGAAGCCGCGCTGCTGGCCGAGCGCAGCGACGTCCAGGAAGAACTAGTGCGGCTGGAGGCCCACGTCACGCAGTTCCTGGATTTGCTCGAGGCCGGCGGCGAGACCGGCAAGAAACTCGACTTCCTGCTGCAGGAGATGAACCGCGAGGCCAATACCATGCTCTCCAAGACCGCCGGGCTGGCCGGCGAGGGCCTGCGCATCACCGAGCATGGCCTGGCCATGAAGTCGGAGATCGAAAAGTCCCGCGAGCAGGTGCTCAACCTGGAATGAACCCCCTGGTCTACATCGTCTCCGCGCCCTCGGGATCGGGGAAGTCCACCCTGCTGCACGGCCTGCTGAGCACGGTGCCGCGCCTGCACTTCTCCATCTCCTACACCACGCGCGCGCCGCGGGGCAGCGAGCACGACGGCCGCGAGTACTTCTTCATCGCGCGCCAGGAGTTCGAGCGCATGATCCAGGCGGGCGAGTTCCTGGAGCACGCCGACGTCTTCGGCAACTACTACGGCACCGCCCGCCGCTTCCTGGAGGAGGCGCGCGCCCGCGGCGAAGACCTGCTGCTCGACATCGACGTGCAGGGCGCCGCCCAGATCAAGCAGAAGCTGCCGGAGGCCGTCAGCATCTTCGTCCTGCCGCCCTCGCGCGAGGAGCTGGAGCGCCGCCTGCGCCGCCGTAGCCAGGCCGAAGGCGCCCTCGAGCCCGCCGTCCTGCAGCGCCGCCTGCTCGCCGCCGCGAAAGAGATTGAGAATTGGAGTGCTTACAGCTATATTCTTGTCAACGACCAACTGGAGCCCTCCATCGAACGCCTCCGGGATATCGTGGTCGCGGAGCGCCTGCTGCGCTCCGGCGGCAAGTTGTCCCCGGTGGAAGAGGCTTTGGTCGGCGAAGCCAAGAAGAGCCTGCAGGCCAACATGCGCCCGCAGGTCCTGCCTATCCTGGCCTCGTTCGCGGGTACGGCCGTTTCCGGCCGCAGTTGAGGTAGAAAGGCATTGGGGTTCATGGAAGGATTCGACAGCAACTACCGCTACATCCTGGTGGCCGCGCGCCGCGCCCGCCAGCTCCAGGGAGGCGCGCCGCCCCTGGTCGCCACCGCTTCGCGCAAGCCTTGCCGCATCGCCCAGGAAGAGATCAAGGCGGGCAAGGTCAAGTGGATCATCGGCGAGCCCAAGTCCGCCGCCACCGTGGCCAACGAGTTGCTGGACAAGGCCCTGGGCAGCCGCTAGCGCACCATTCCACCCTGCGTGTTGTTCCGGGGCGGACGTGTGCCCGGCCGTCGGCCCTCGGTCGTCGGTCCTCGGCCTACACTTCTTGAAGGCGTCATCCTGAGGGTGCTTGGAGCGCCGAAGGATCTCGCGTGCAGCACCGGGACCGCCAGCGCCCTGGCCGACGACCGAAGGCCGACGACCGACGACCACCCTGCGTTACAATCAACCCCATGAAGATCGCCCTCGGCGTGACCGGTGGCATCGCCGCCTATAAGGCGGCCGAGCTGGTGCGCCTGCTCCAGGACCGCGGCATCCGTGTCCAGGTCGTCATGACCAAGGCCGCGCAGGAGTTCGTCCGCCCGCTCACCTTCGCCGCGCTCTCCGGCGAAAAGGTCATCACCGGGCTCTTCGAGGCCGGCGCCGAGAGCCCCAACATCGACTCCGCGGTCGAGCACATCGCGGTCGCCCAGGCCATCGACGCCCTGGTGGTCGCGCCCGCCACCGCCGACGTCCTCGCCAAGTTCGCCCACGGCGTGGCCGACGACTTCCTCACCACCCTTTATCTGGCCACAACCGCGCCCGTGGTCGTCGCCCCCGCCATGAACGTCAACATGTGGGAGCACGCCGCCACCCGCGAGAACGTGGCCGCGCTCCGGCAGCGCGGGGTGCGCGTGGTCGAGCCCGACGCCGGCTACCTGGCCTGCGGCATGACCGGCCCCGGCCGCCTGGCCGCCAACGATTCCATCGTGGCCGCGGTGATGGAGGCCCTGGGCGCCGCCCAGGACCTGGCCGGCGAGACCGTGCTCATCACCGCCGGCCCCACCCGTGAGCCCCTCGACCCCGTGCGCTACCTCAGCAACCGCTCCAGCGGCAAGATGGGCTACGCGCTGGCGGAAGCGGCGCTGCGCCGCGGCGCCCACGTCGTGCTCATCACCGGGCCCACCAACCTGAAGCCTCCGGGCGCCGCCGAGGTGGTCGCGGTCCAGACCGCCGCCGAGATGCGCGAGGCCGTGCTCGCCCGCTTCGACGCCGCCACCATCGTCATCGGCGCCGCCGCCGTCAGTGACTACGCCGCCGCCCAGCCTGCCGCGCACAAGATCAAGCGCAAGGGCGCCATGGCGCTGGACCTCAAGCCCACCGCCGACATCCTGGCCGAATTGGCCGCGCGCCGCAAAGCGCAACTGCTCATCGGCTTCGCCGCCGAGACCGAGCACGCCCTGGAGAACGCGCGCAAGAAGCTGGCCGCCAAGTCCCTCGACGCCATCGTGGTCAACGACGTCTCGCGTGCCGGCATCGGCTTCGACTCCGACCGCAACGCCGTCACCATCCTCACCCCCAAAGACAAGCTCGAGGTCCCCGAGAGCAGCAAGTGGGAGGTCGCGCACCGCGTGCTCGACGCGGTGGTGCGCTTGAAGAAGGCTCCGCACCGCTCGCCCGCGGGCGCCCGCCGCTAGCCATGGGCCGCCCTCTCGACCCGGAACAGCGCCGCGCCCTGGCTGCCCGCCTCCAGTACTATCGCGACCTCGGCATTCACGACTTCTACCGCCGGGAGGCTCGTGTAGGCACGGATCTTGGATCCGTGCAGGACCGCGAAGCGGTCAGTCTCCGCATCCCCGACGAGCCCTCTTCCCTCTTCCAGCCCGCGCTTCCCGAGCAGCAGGCGGGCCTCGACGCCGGCGCCAAGCTCCGCATCATCCGAGACGACCTGGGCGACTGCACCCGCTGCCCGCTCGCCAAGCAGGGCCGCAAGCAGATCGTCTTCGGTGTGGGCAACTCCAACGCGGAGCTGATGTTCGTGGGCGAGGGCCCGGGCGCCGACGAAGATGCCCAGGGCGAGCCCTTCGTGGGCCGCGCCGGCCAACTGCTCAACGACATGATCCGCGCCATGGGCCTGCGCCGCGAACAGGTCTACATCGCCAACGTGGTCAAGTGCCGTCCCCCCGGCAACCGCACCCCGGAGCGCGAGGAGTGCGAGACCTGCTCGCCCTTCCTGCTGCGCCAGATCGCCGCCATCGGACCCAAGTGCCTCGTGGCCCTGGGCGCGGTGGCGGCCAAGAACCTGCTCGGCCTGAACGACTCCATGGGCAACCTGCGCGGCCGCTGGTACGACTTCCGCGGCTCGCGCCTGGCCGTCACCTACCACCCGGCCTTCCTGCTGCGCGACCCCCGCCAGAAAGGCGAGGCCTGGAAAGACCTGCAGATGGTCATGAAGTTCCTGGGGCTGAAGCCGGCGGCCAAGAAGTAGATCGCCTGTCGTATCAGGGCACCGCTTCAGCGGTGCCGCAAAGCGCCGCGAGTCGAGGGACCCCTATTCCCTCGACCAGTTCCCGAATGATGGAAGGAGTTTCATCGAGATTGTCTGCACGATAGCGGTCCTTCGACTCGCCGCTCGGTCGCCTCCGCTCCTTCGCGGCTCGCTCAGGATGACAATGAACAAGCAAGGTCGCTCTCGGCACGCCTGGAGCGCGCGCTGCCCACGCGCACGCTACAATCCCTCCATCCATGTCCCCGGAGAAGAAAACCTGGCTCTTCCTGATCGGCATCACCGTGGCCGAGTCTGTGCCCTTCTGGTTCCGGGCGCTGGGGCGGACGCCGGCGGCCATCCTGCGCACCCTGGGCTTCGCTGCCGGCGGGCGCGGCACGGCGGCAGGTTGGGCGCTGGCGGGGCTGGTCGCCCTGGCCTTCATCGTGGCCAGCGCGCGCCCCAACCCGGTCATCCGGCAGAACCTGCTGCGGCTGAACGCGCTCAAACTGATGGCCATCCCCATGGCCCTGGTCAGCGGCATCGTCGAGGAGGTCTACTTCCGCCGCTGGCTGATGAACCTGGTGGCGGCGCGGGGCGCGGGCGTGCTGGCGCAGATCGCGCTCTCGGCGGTGATCTTCGGCCTGCTGCACGCGGTGTGGGGCCTGGCGGCGGGCTCGCTGCGGGTGGCGGCGGGCGCGGCCGCGGCCACCGGGCTGCTGGGCGCGGCCCTGGCCGCCGTCTTCGTCCTGGCGGGACGCAGCGTGGCTCCCTGCATCGCCGCCCACGCGACCATCAACGCCGTGCTCGAGCCCTGGCTCTTCCTCTCCGCCGCGCAGGCCTGGGGCGCGGCGCGGGGCGGCGCCGCCACGCCGTCCTGACACTCCGCTACAATCGCCTCAGCCCATGGCCCTCTTTTGCGACGTCGCGCTGCCGAGCCTTGAAAGGGCACGGCTTCAGCCGTGCCGCAGAGTCCCTCCTGCAGATTGTCATCCTGAGGGAGCCGGAGCGCTGCGGATCCCGCCTTGGCGGGAGACGCAGAAAGCGAGCGCGACCGAAGAACCCCGATCGGGAGAGAGCTCCCTCGCTGCGCTCGGGATTTCGGCAGCGGGCTCCCGCTTCGCTCACGCCCGCTAAGCGCCTCAACTTCGACTCGCGGCGGCTTGCGGCTTCGCCGCAAGCCGCCGCTCGCTCAGGATGACAAGGGGGGGTGAGGGAGGCTCCCCGCCATGTCTCGGGCTGAAGCCCTGGGCTACCGAGGCGCGCCCTGATTCGACCCAACGCTCGCGCCCAGGGTGACGAGAAGCTGGTCCAGTTGCGCGAAGGTCTCGTTCATCGCATCCGCCGCCCCGGTGCCGGCAGCGTCGAGAGCTTCCTTCGAGGGATAGAGGTCGTGCACGACGAGCAGCGTCTTGCAGCCTTTTTCTTCGAAGGTCACTGTGGTGACAGACCCAGCCTCGCCAGCTTCCTCATTGGTCCAAGCGAGGCGCGAGTGCGGCGTCACTTCGATGTACCGGCCGAAGAACTCCATCGGCTGCGCGGAGGCTGGGTGGCTGAACACCAGACGGTACCTGCCCCCGACGCGAACATCCATCTCGCAGGAAAGCAGGGCCATGTCCATCGACTTCGGCACCCACCATTGCTGGAACAGCTCGGGTTTGGTCCACGCCTCGAACACGAGGCGCGCCGGAGCGTTGAAAGTTCGCGTGACCACGATCTCACGCTCGGACTTCCGTTCCACAGTCGTGCGGTTCTTCCTCGCTGTGCCCTCACTCTCTCTTCTTGCGTCCATCGACCTTCTCCTTCCGTTTCAATTCCTCGACAACCTTGTCCAACTCATCGAAGCGTGCGTCCCAGAGCTGGCGATACCTCTCGATCCAGGCCGCTTCTTCCTCCAATCGGCGCGGGCCGATCTTGCAGGTCCGCACGCGCCCGACCTTCTCCGTGGTGACGAGCCCGGCCTGCTCCAAGACGCCGACGTGCTTCTTCATGCCCGTGAGGGTCATGTGGAACTTCTCGGCGAGGTCCGTGATCGAAGCGTCGGAACGCCCGAGCTGCTCCAGAACGCCGCGTCGGGTGGCGTCCGAGAGCGCGGCGAACGAGGCATCGAGATGGGCTCGTTGATACTGAACCATTAGGTTCAGTATATACCACACCCATCGGCCGGCAGGCAAGAGGAGGGCTCGACAAGCTCGGGACGGGTTCCGGCCTGCCCTGATACAACGTCCGTCGGGGACGCGGCGACCGGGCCGCGCCTCCGCTACAATCCCCTCAGCCCATGCCCCTCTTCTGCGATGTCGCGCTGCCCGTGCCCCTGGAGATGAGCTTCACCTACGCGCTGGACGGGGCGGAGCCGGTGGTGGGCGGGCGCGTGCTCGTCCCTTTCCGCAACGAGCGCCTGCCGGGGATCGTGGTAGCGCTGCACGACCGCCCACCCCAGGTCGAGGCCAAGAAGGTCTTGGCTGTGCTCGACGCCGAGCCCGTGCTCGACCCGCACCTGCTGCGCCTGGGCGAGTGGATCGCGCACTACTACCTGGCGCCGCTGGGCGAGGTCTTCCGCAGCATGCTGCCGCTGGGCGCCGAAGTCCGCCGCGCGCACGCCTACCAGATCACCGACCTGGGAATCGAAGTCCTGCACGCCTCCGCCACGCTTGGCACCTCGCGACGCTCCAAGCGCTCGCATGACGAGCAGGCACGGGAGATGCTGGTGCTCGACTACCTTGCCGACCGCGAGGCCGCGCGCGAAGAGACGCTGCGCGCCGCCACTCGCGCCTCGGCGGCGCTGCTGGCCGGGATGGTGCGCAAGAAGTGGGTCACGCGCGAGGACGTCTCGGCGGCGCGCGATGCCCGGCGCATCGTGCGCGTCGCCATCCTGCGCGAAATCACCGGCAAACTCAACGCCAACCAGCGCCGCCTGGCCGAAACCCTGGCTGCCGCCGGCGGGCGCCTCGCGGTCGAGACCCTGCGCGGCCTGGAGGTCCCGCGCACCACGCTGGGGACGCTGGTGCGCCGCGGGCTGGTGGAGATCGTGGAAGAGCCGGCGGAGTTCGAGGTCTCGGGCTTCAAGCCGGCGCGCGCCGCGCTCGACTTCCCCCTGAACCCAGCGCAGCAGAAGGCGCTCGACCACATCCAGGCGGCGGTTGCGGTGCGCAAGTTCTCCGTTGCGCTGCTTTACGGCGTGACCGGCTCGGGCAAGACCGCGGTGTACCTGGCGGCCATGCAACAGGTGCTCAAGTCCGGCCGTTCCGCGCTCTTGCTGGTACCGGAGATCGGCCTGACGCCGGCGGCGGCGGCGCACCTGGCGGAGTTGTTCGGCGATGAGGTCGCCATCCTGCACTCGGCGCTGACCGCCGACGAGCGCGCCGAACAGTGGCGCCGGATCCGGCGTGGCGACGCCCGCATCGTCGTGGGCACGCGCTCCGCCGTCTTCGCTCCGGTGCGCGACCTGGCGCTCCTGGTGGTGGACGAGGAGCAGGACACCAGCTACAAGCAGGATGAGACCCCGCGCTACCACGGCCGCGACGTCGCGGTGATGCGCGGCAAGCTGGCAGGCGCGGCGGTGGTGCTGGCCTCGGCCACGCCCGCGCTCGAGTCTTACCAGAACGCCAAGGTCGGCAAGTACGCGCTGCTGGAATTGCCTGACCGCGTGGAGCGGCGGCCGCTGCCGCAGGTCGAGGTGGTGGACATGCGCGCCGAGTTCCGCGAGGTGGGGCGCGAGGACTTCCTGTCGCGCGCGCTGGTGGCGGAACTGCGCGAGTGCCTGGCACGCGGCGAGCAGGCCATGGTGCTGCTCAACCGCCGCGGCTACTCCGCCGTCGTGCTCTGCCGCGAGTGCGGCGAGAGCCTGCAGTGCAAGAACTGCGCCGTCGCGCTGACCTTCCACCAGCGCGAGCGCCGCATGCTCTGTCACGTTTGCGGGTGGTGGCGGAGCGTGCCCAAGGTGTGTCCCAAGTGCGGCAGCGAGTACATCTTCTTCCTGGGGACGGGCTCGGAGAAGCTGGAAGAGCGCTTGCGGGCGGAGTTTCCGCGGGCGCGGCTGGCGCGGCTGGACCGCGACACGGTGCGCGGCCGCCGCGACTTCGAGCGCGTGCTGGGCGCCTTCCACGCCGGCGAACTCGACCTGCTGGCGGGCACGCAGATGATCGCCAAGGGGCACGACATCCACGGCGTCACTCTGGTGGGAGTGGTGGGCGCGGACCAGGCGCTGGGCTTTCCCGACTTCCGCGCCGCCGAGCGCACCTTCCATCTCTTCACCCAGGTGGCGGGACGCGCGGGACGCGGCGACGCGCCCGGCAAGGTCATCCTGCAGACCTACTTCCCGGAGCACTACGCGGTGCAGTTCGCCTCGCGGCACGACTACGCCGGCTTCTACGAGAAGGAGATCCGGTTCCGGAGCCTGATGCGCTATCCGCCCTTCAGTGCGCTCGCCAACGTGCTGGTGCGCAGCGCCAAGCTGGAGCAGGCGCTGCGGTGGGCGGGCGTGCTGGGACGATGGTTCGACCGGGCGCGGCATCCCGGCATCCGGGTGCTGGGGCCGGCGGCGGCGCCGCTGGTGCGGCTGAAGCGCGACTACCGCTACCACTTCGTGCTCAAGTCGGAGAGCCGGGAGAAGCTGAATGCGCTCTTGCGTGCGATGCTGGAGCACGCAGCAGAAGAGAAGATCCCGCGCACGCACATCCTGGTGGACGTGGACCCGCAATCGCTGCTGTAGGGCAGTCGCCAGTAGCCAGTTGCCAGGCGCAAGTACAAATGCAACCAGGTGTCATCCTTCCGCCGACCGAAGGGAGGCGGGAGGATCTGGCAACAGAGCAGGCGCCACCGGGCTGGTGGTGCCGACCACCTCGCCAGATCCTCCGCTCGGCTTCGCCTCGCGAAGGATGACATCTCGAAAGAGTGGGGGCGAGGGCGGGACGCCCTCACGACAGCCGGCGAGACGCCGGCGCTACTGCCCGTGGAAGAGCTGGCGGAGTTCCTGGAGGCCGTGGCCGGGGATGGGTGAGGGCATGAAGGTGAGCAGGAAGATGGCCAGGGCCACCAGGGCCAGCAGCTTGCGGGGGACGTCGAGCGGAGGCTGGGGCGGGACCTCAGGGTGGCGGGTGCCGGTGACCAGCAGGATCACGCTCCACATCAGCCATCCCGGCCAGAAGCGCAGGCCGAAGCCCGCCAGCGCCACCACCGCCAGGCGCGAGACCCAGGCGTGGGCGCGGGGGAAGAGCGCGTAGACGATGTGGCCGCCGTCGAGCTGGCCGCCGGGAATGAGATTCAGGGTGGTGGCCAGCATGCCCACCCAGGCGGCCACCGCCACCGGGTGCAAGGAGAGGTCGCTCCAGGGAGCGGCGCCCTGCGGCGCCAGCCCGCGCAGCAGGTCGAAGATGAGGGAGTGACCGAAGCGCAGGTCGCTCTGCGCGACCAAATCCGGAGCCACGCGCGACCACATCATCCCCAGGGCCAGGGCGGGCACCGCCAGCACGAAGCCCGCGATGGGCCCGGCGATACCGATGTCGAAGAGCGCCCGGCGCGAGGGGATGGGGGAGCGGATGCGGATGACCGCCCCGAAGGTCCCCATCAGGAAGGGCGAGGGCAGGAAGAAGGGCAGGGTGGCGTAGACGCGGTGGCGCACGCACCAGACGAAGTGTCCCATCTCGTGGGCCAGCAGGATGAGCAGCAGGGTGGCGGAGAAGGGGATTCCCAGCAGCAGGCGGGAGGGATGGCTCCAGGCCCAGAGCTGGGGGAAGTAATCGGTGTCGGAGGTGTAGGCGGGCTGGTGGTGGAGGAAGTTGTACTCCAGGCGCGCGCCCGCGGTGAGCGTGGTCAGCAGGGTGAGCAGCAGCAGCAGGACGTTCAGGCGGTAGCGGCGGCGGGGCGGGTGCAGCACCCACACCACCTCCGGGCCTGCGGGCACTTCCGGCAGGAGGTCTTCCGGGGGGGTGGGAGGCGGGTTCTGGGGATCGAAGTCGGACATCAGGGAGCGGGCGGGCCGGGCCCGCGGTGCCGGCGGCTAGTCGATGGACTGCAGTTCCTTACCGGGCTTGAAGCGGACCGCCTTGCCGGGGGGGATGTTGACCTCGGCACCGGTGCGGGGGTTGCGCCCGATGCCGGTCTTGCGCGGGCGCACGTTGAAGACGCCGAAGCCGCGCAGCTCGATGCGGTTGCCCGAGGCCAGGGCCTTCTTCATGCTCTCGAAGACGGTTTCCACGGCCAGCTCGGCCTTGGTCTTGGTGATGCCGGTCTTGTTGACCACCTCGTTGATGATGTCCAGCTTGATCACGGGGGCTCCACCTTGGGGCTGCTGCCCGTCAGGCTTTCCAGTTCCGAATCATACAGTTGCCAAGCGCGGATGCTAGAAGAAGCGCCCCCCATTGTCAACCATGCGCGCCCCCGTTAAGATGCAGGACTTCCCGGAGACGAGGCGACCCATGGCATTGAAGAGTGACCGCTGGATCCGCAAGATGGCGCTGGAGCACGACATGATCAATCCCTTCGCCGAGAAGCAGATACGGGAGGGGGTGGTGTCGTTCGGGGTGTCGAGCTACGGCTACGACCTGCGGGTGTCGGACGAGTTCAAGATCTTCACCAACGTGATGTCGGCCATCGTCGACCCCAAGCACTTCGACGAGCGCAGCTTCGTGACCGTGCGCACCGAGTGCGCCATCATCCCGCCGAACTCGTTCGCGCTGGCGCGCTCGGTGGAGTACTTCAAGATCCCGCGCGACGTGCTCACCATCTGCGTGGGCAAGAGCACCTACGCGCGCTGCGGCATCATCGTGAACGTGACCCCGTTCGAGCCGGAGTGGGAGGGCTTCGTCACCCTGGAGATCTCCAACACCACCCCCCTGCCCGCCAAGATCTACGCCAACGAGGGGTTGTGCCAGATCCTCTTCTTCCAATCGGACGAGGCGTGCGAGGTCAGCTACAAGGACAAGAAGGGCAAATACCAGGGGCAGACCGGGATCGTGCTGCCTAAACTCTAAAAAGCAGTACTCAGTACTCAGTACTCAGTACTCAGAGAGAATCAGAGAGAAAGTGAAAGGGGACGGGCGCCGCCCGTCCCCTTTTCCTCTTTTCGCCGGATCAGGCTCTCTGAGTACTGGGTACTGAGTACTAGGAACCGCTCTTCCCGTTCTCGCCCGCTTTGAACATGTATTTGATGGCGGGCTTGTAGATGAGCAGGTTGGGCTGGCCCTCGGCGCGGTTCACCTTGATGCAGCCGCGGTCATACCACTCGATGACCCCGTGGATCTCTTCCCCGTCGTGCAGCACCACCACCATGGGGGTCTTGGACTGCATCTGCTTCTGGTAATAGAAGTTCTCGGCGTGGGTCTGCTCCGGGGGCGGGATCTTCTTGGGGGCACCGGCGGGGCGCTCGGGGCGCTCGCGGTGTTCGGCGGGGGGATCGGGACGGTTCAGGGAGGGCCGGATCAGCTTGCGGTTGCCGTAGCCTTCGGCTTCCGAGGCCCGGCTCACGGCGGTGCTCTCCAATGCGTCTTTCATGGTGGCGGCTCCCTCCCTGGCTGCGGTCATCGCGCTACCGACACGCCGCAGATAACCCAAGGCGCGACGGGACTGGTTCGGGGCTTTGACCCAAGTGAGCAGGGTGGCTGAATTCCGCCTACCTTATCACAAGGCCCGGGGGCTGACAATCCTGGCGGGCGGGGGGCGGGGAGCCCTTTCCGGCAACCGCGGTGGCAAATTCCGTGTGGCCTTTTGTCAGCCAAAGTGGTAGGGTTTTCAGTTCCATAACTGCGCCGCACAGACTCGCACGTGGGCGTGGCAATGCTCGTCTACTTGTCCCAGGCCCCGGGCCCCGCAGTGCGCCGGGAGGGTTGTCTCTTCCGGCAAAGTTCATTCCCAGTGAACTGAAAATTACTTCATGGCACGCGTAGTCGTTGCGGAGGCGATATGAGCAGGAATGCTTGGTTGACGATCCTGGTGTGCGCGCTGCTGCTGGTTTCCCTGCCGGCGTTCGCCGCCACCCAGAACGCGGTGGTGTACGGTACGGTCTATGATTCGGCCGGCAACCCCATGGCCGGGGTCACGGTGACCCTGGAGAACCCGTCTTTCGGATTCTCCCGCACCACCACCACCGGCTCGGACGGCTCTTACAACTTCGCCGAGGTTCCGCCGGCGGAAGGCTACAAGGTGACGGCGACGTCGAATGGGCGCACCGTGGACGTGCGCGGCGGCATTGCCGTGAACGTGGGTGACGAGCGCGTGATCCTGCCTCCTCTGAAGCAGCAGGCGGCGGCCCCGGCGCCCACCACCCCCGGGGTTGCGCCGGCGCCCGCTCCCGCCCCTGCGGCCGCGGAGGGTCCCAGCGTGCACCCGGAGACGGTCTCCACCGCCATCAGCGGCGTGGTCACCCGCGACCAATTGCAGGCCCTGCCGCTGTACAACCGCAACTTCCTGGCCCTGGGGCTGATCACGCCCAACACCCATGACGTGCAGGCGGGCTCGGAGTTGGCCGGCGGTTCCTTCAGCGTGGCCGGCAATCGTCCCGAGACCAACGACTTTCTGCTGGACGGCTCCGACAACGTGGCCAGCGCCAACAACCAGGCCATCCCCTTCCAGGTGAACGACTCCATCCAGGAGTTCCGGGTGGTTTCCTCCAACGCGACCGCGGAATACGGACGCGGGCAGGGTGGCGTGGTCAACGTGGTCACGCGGCGCGCCACCAACAACTGGCACGGCAGCGCCTACGGCTACTTCGGCAGCGACGTGCTGAACGCGGATTCTCCGCTCTCGGTGTACAGCAACACCACCTTCGCGCAGGCGGCGGCCTTCGCCGGCTCCATGACGCCGACGGCGCTGCTCTCTCCCGACCCGCTCACCGGCATCCCGGCCACGCCCGTCAACTACAACGATTACGTGGCCACGGCCGCGGCCAACGGCTTCTGCACCGACTCCATCGGCATCAGCGCCGCCACCCCCTGCATCACCGGAGGAACGGGCGCCAACACCCTGTTCGATCCCGCCTCCATCCTGGCGGCGCACGACAGCCACACCATCCCCTTCAACTCTCAGCAGTTCGGCTTCAACCTGGGCGGCCCCATCCGCAAGGACAAGCTCTTCGTCTTCGGCAGCTACGAAGGCACGCGTATCGACAATCCCAATCCCATCTTCGAGCGGGTGCCCAGCACCTTTGACCGCACCTTCTCGCCGCTGACCGGACGCGCCGGCTACCCCGCGCCTACCTTCGCCTCCGGGCTGGGAGGCAGCGATCCCAGCTACCTGCTGGCGCAGCACATCCTGGCGCTGTTTCCGCAGCCCAACGTCATCGGAGTGCCGGACGCGCTGGAATTCTTCCAGGGCGAGGCGCCCAACTACACCGACGTGAACAACGTGCTGGGGCGCTTGGACTGGGTGCAGAGCGACCGCTCCTCGTGGTCGTTCCGCTACGTGGCCCAGGACCTGAACCAGTTGCACGACGACAGCCTGCCTTCGGGCGGCACCTATCCCGGCAACGGCTCCTACCGCAACGCCCTCAACCAGAACCTGAACATCAGCTTCTCGCACACCTTCTCGCCCACCCTGCTGAACGAGGCGCACTTCGGCTTCAACCGCTTCCGCATCGATGAGACGCCGCAGGACCACAATTTCAATGCCACCAGCGTAGGCCTGCCCAGCGGGACCATGCCCACCGTCCTGCTCAGCGGCCTGGACACGCAATACAGCGGCAACTGCGCCGGATGCATCTTCGGGTCTGCGTTCGGGGGCTGGTTCGATACCTTCTGGACGCCCTTCCTGCTGGGCGGCGGGGCCATCCAGCCCATGATGCCCACCCTCGACGGCCTCTTCCCCATGGCCCGGCTGGGGGCGCCCCTGAACTCGCCCGCCAACACCACCGACACCACCGCCTTCCTCGGCGACACCCTCTCCTGGACCCACGGCAAGCACTCCTTCAAGTTCGGAGGGGAGTACCGCCACCTCACCGACGACTACTTCGACGGCTCCTTCGCGCGCGGCTTCATCGTCTCCAGCAACATCGGGGAGTTCACCAACGACAGCGAAACCTGCCAGTTCCTCTGCGCCCTGCTGCTGGGCAACGCCGCCTTCTCCAATCCTTCGTTCGACTATGCGGCGCGGCAGAGCACGCCCTATTCGGCCACCTTCAGCCACCAGGGCTTCGCTCTCTTCGCCCAGGACACGTGGCGGGCCACGCGTCGCATCACCCTCAACCTGGGCGTGCGCTGGGAGTACTTCACCACGCCCACGGAGGACAACAACAACATCTGGAACTTCGATCCCGCGGCCAACGGCCTGGTGCAGCAAGGCAGCACCGTGGTGCAGGACCCCATGGGCAACGTCTGCCCCTCCACGCCGGGCTTCTTCTTCAACTTCGCGGCGCCGCCCACCGCTCTGACCAGCTTCAGCTATCCCTGGAATTGCGCTCCCAGCGGCAACGGCCGGGTGAGGGGACAGAACGCCACCAACTTCGCCCCGCGTGTGGGCCTGGCCTGGGACCTCTTCGGCACCGGCAAGACCGTCTTCCGCGGAGGCGTGGGCCTGTTCTACGACCAGTTGCCGACCAACCAGTACGCCGACCTGATGTACAACCGGCCGACCGGCTTCGTCGGGCTCAACCCGCAGCTCATCTACGGGCAGACCTTCCTCAGTACCTTGTTCGGCGGGGTCTGCAATCGGTTCAGCACGCCCATCCCGGGCATCTCCTGCGGCATGGGCAACATCACCATCAACCCGGCGGACCCGTCCTTTAGCCCCGCCGACCAGTCCGCGGTCAGCCCCTTCGGCATGATGGCCATGGACTTCGCCAACAGCGATACCCCGTACACCCTGCAGGCCAACGCCAGCATCCAGCAGCAGGTGGGCAACCACGCGGTGCTGGAGGTGGGCTGGGTGGGATCGCAGGGCTACAACCTGCCGGTGGTGCACAACGCCAACTTCAACCAGCAGTGGTTCTGCACCACCACCCCGGGTTGCGACATCAACTCCTTCTACCCGGTCATGATGATGAGCAACCTGGGCTCCTCCACCTACAACTCGCTGATGGTGCGGTTGCGGGAGACGGGATGGCACGGGTTGAGCTTCAACGCCACCTACGTGTGGTCGAAGTCCAGCGACAACGCCTCGGTGGGCATCTTCCCGCTGCTGCCGGTGACCATGGCCAACGCCACCCGGCAGATCCAGCTCTCCGGCCTGGGCAGCCCCACCAGCCTGTGCTACGGGCTGGACCCGGTCTCGGCCCTGGGGCTGACCACCTTCTTCGGCCCCTTGCCGGCGACCTTCCCGTGTCCGCCGGTGCCCGGGGGCCTGGTTTCGGCGGGTTCCGCGCTGACCACCACCGGCGCCGGCTTCGTCAACGTGAGCCGCTACCTGCTGCCTCAGGACCCCAACAACTTCCTGCACAACGACTGGGGCAACTCGGACTTCAACGTACCCCATCGCTTCGTGCTGGATTACGCCTGGCAGGTCCCGGGCAAGGGCACCTGGGCGGGGAACTGGATGCTGGCGGGGGTGTTCGTAGCGCAGAGCGGCCAGCCCTTCACCATCTTCGCCGGACCCACTTTCGGCGAGATCGACCAGCGGGTCAACGTGGTCGGACCGGTGGCCCAGAACAACGGCAACCCCAACGCCGCCATCAGCGCCACCAACCTGGTGGTGCCGGGGACGGCCTGCTTCGCCACCACCGGCAGCGCTGTGATTTCCTCTGGGACGCTGTTCAGCGGCGTGGCCGGGACGCCCTGCACCGGCAACTCCGGGCGCAACCAGTTCACCGGGCCCAACTACTTCAGCTGGAACATGGCCATCCAGAAGGGCTTCCAGGTCTTCGGAGAGGGCCACATGCTGACCTTCCGGGCGGAGTTCTACAACCTGACCGACCGGGCCAACTTCTACAATCCCATCAGCCAGCTCAGCCTGCAGGGCTATGGGGCTTGGATCCAGAACGGCGTCCTGGTTCCCAACATCAACCCGCAGTTCGGCCAGATCCTGTCGGCCAAGGACCCGCGGCAGATCCAGTTTGCCGTACGCTTCAACTTCTAACACCGGCCCTGGGACAACCATCGGCCCTCCCGCCCGGGAGGGCCTTTTTTTGGATCGGGTGATCGTGATCGGATGATTGCAGGAGGCAGAAGGCAAAAGGCAAAAGGCAAAGAGCCAAGAGCTAGCCGCGCTCCAGCGCGGCCACGAGCGCGTCGAGGGAGAGGGAGCGCAGCAGGTTGCGGCGCAGGCCGGCCTGGACCTCGTCGGCGCGCAGGGCGGCGGCGGCGATCCAGGGGAAGTCCACCGCCTCGGCCAGGCGGGCGAGCGCGGCCGCCAGATCGCGGTTGCGCACCAGCTCCGGCGTCCCCGACTTCAGGAAGAGCAGGTCTTCGAGCAGGGAACAGAAGGCGCGCAGCAGGGCGTCGGTCTTCTCCTTGCCCTCGGCGCCGGAGCGATAGCCCTCGGTGACCTTGAAGAGGGCGCTGTGCTCCTCGCTGCGGGCGGCGGTGGTGAGCAGGGTGAGCGCGTCCTGGCGTGCGGCGCTGTAGCGCTCCAGGTCGAAGGCCAGGGCGGCGCCCACCGCGCCGCCGGAGAGACGCGCCACCAGCGCGCGCTGTCCGGCGCTCCACCTGGGTCGCCGGCCCGCCAGGTACTCCTCGATCGCGGCCGGCGCCAGCGCCGCCAGGTTCAGGAGGATCGAACGCGAGCGCAGGGTGGGCAGCAGTTGGCCCGGGTTCTCCACCAGCAGGAGGAGGGTGGCGAACTCCGGAGGCTCCTCCAGCACCTTGAGCAGGGCGTTGGCGGCCTCCTTGAGGAAGGCGCCGTCGGTGAAGATGTAGACGCGCTCACGGCCTTCGCCGGGACGGAAGTAGATGGTCTCGGTGACGCGGCGCACTTGGTCCACCTTGATCATCATCTGCGGCGGGTCGGGCGGGATGATGAGCACGTCGGGATGGGTCTGGACGAAGATGCGGGTGTCCTTCCTGTCAGTCTCGCGCAGGGCTTCGCGCGCCTCCACCGCCTCGGCGAAGCGGGCTGCCAGGTCGTCGGCCTGGGCGATGCGGATGCAGTTGGCACAGCGGCCGCAGAAGTCGGCGAGGCCGCCTGGCGGTGGGGCCAGGCAGTTCATAGCCTTGGCCATCATCTGCGCCAGGGTGTACTTGCCGGCGCCCGGCGGGCCGCTGAGGATGATGGCGTGGGGCAGGCGGCGGCGGGCGAGCATCTCGCGCACCCGCGTGACCACCTCCTCGTTGCCGTAGAAATCCTGGAAGCCCATCTGCGGTTCCCGAAAGGCAAAAGTAAAAAGGCAAAAGGCTGGGCTAAGAGCTAAAAGCCAAAAGCTAAGAGCCAAAAGCCAAGAGCCAAAAGCCAAGAGCTAGTTCTTCATCAACAGCCGTTTCTTCACCTCCGCGACAATCTCAGGATGGACGACGTCGGCGGGGCGGCGCGCGTCCACCAGGAAGACGCGCGCGGGCTCGCGGCGGGCGATGGCCAGGTAGGCGTCGCGCACGCGCTGGAAGAAAGCCCGGCTCTCCTGCTCGAAGCGGTTCTCGTCCTGCTCGCTGGCGCCTTCGCGGGC
>DASPRL010000012.1 GCA_035624475.1 Terriglobales bacterium | reverse complement strand
CTCGCGTTCCTGCGGGGCCTCATGGGTCGCTGGTTCACAGCCATGAGCGGCCCCCTGACTGTTCCTTTCGCCGCTCTGGCGCTGTTTGTTTCCTCGACGCGGTACAGGGTTCTGTATGGCTGTCTGGCCGTGGTGTGCGGTCTAGTTGCAGCATATGGCACTTGGCGAGATGAACGCAGGAAGAAAGTGGCCCTCGTCACCGTAGCGGAGGAGCGCCTTGCAACCCTGGCGGCTCAAGTCGCTCGGGTTGCAGGCGATGCTCGCAAGGAGCAAGAGCTTTTGATCGCTGACCTAATGTCCGAACTTCAAGACAACTTGGGGAAGGCGCACTCGCCGGTCGTGGGTGAGGCATACGTGCGCCCCAGCTGCGCACGGTGGAAGGAGGTTCGAAACCAAGTTGTCCTCCCAGATAAGCTACGCGGGGGACTGAATCACGCCTACGTGGAAATTGAGAGATGGTGTTCCATCGTCGACAGCAGTGTTAAACCTGCATACGGCAGCAGGGAGTTGGACCAGGTCGCAATCACAATGCGATCCGAGCTTACGGCTCTCATCGAAGAGCTTAAACGTCTTGGCTAGCGCTCGCTAGCGGGCTCGCGGCGCCCGCCCCCGCAACCCAGTGGTAAGTGATGAGTGGCAAGTGGGATGGCGGCGGGCCTGAATCGCAGAAAAACATAGATCCTTCGCTTCGCTCAGGATGACACCCCAGGGGGGCGAGGGGTGGCGCGACCTGCGAGGCCCTCTCCCATCCGGAGTCATCCTGAGCGAGGCCGACCGAGCCCGATCCCGCCCTGCGGGAGAGGGGGAAGGAGGGCGAGCGAAGGACCTATGCACCCTGCCCACGGGCGGCGTAGCCTGAGCTTGTGAAGCCCGGCTACGTCTACATCCTGACCAACCGCTCGAAGACCTTCTGCACCGGCGTGACCAGCGACTTGGAGAACCGCATCTTCCAGCACAAGAACCACTGGGACCCGGGGTTCACGCGCAAGTACAAGATCGACCGCCTGGTGTACTTCGAGAGGTTTCGAAGACATCCGCGATGCGATCGCGCGCGAAAAGCAGATCAAGGGCCTGACCCGGCTGAAGAAGACGGCGCCGATCGTCTCCATGAATCCGGAGTGGCGGGACTTGAGCGAAGGCTGGTACGAACGCCATCGCTATGCGCCTGACCCAGAAAAAACATAGATCCTTCGCTGCGCGCTCCCTTTCCCCCTCTCCCGCAGAGCGGGATCGGGGCCGGTCGCGCTCGCTCAGGATGACAGGAGCAGTGGATAGTGGCTAGTGGGCAGAGGGTCCTCGGCCTTCGGTCGTCGGTCGTCGGTCAAGACGGCTTACGTGCGCCGCTCGGGGGGCAGGGCGCTGGCAACCTGGGCGGTGACGGCGGCAATGAGCGCGTCGCGGTCACTAAAAGAAGCGGGCGCGATGGGCGGGTGGAAGATGACCGTCGCGGTGCCGGGGCGGAGGCCGAAGTAGCCCTTGGGCTGCATCTCGAAGGTCCCAAGAATAGTCACGGGGACGATGGGGGCGGCGGCCTCCTCGGCCAGGTAGAACGGCCCTTTCTTGAAGGGCAGGAGGCGGCCGTCGCGGGAGCGGGTGCCCTCGGGATAGACGGTCATGTTGAGGCCGGAGCGCACCACGGCGGCGCCGGCGCGGACGCTGGCAATGGCGGCGTCGCGGTCGCGGCGGTCCACCGCCACCAGGTCGGCCATGCGCATGGCCCGCCCCAGAATGGGGACGCGGAAGAGTTCCTTCTTGACCAGCACCGAGGTGCGGCGCGGGATGAGCGGCACCAGGATGGGCGGGTCGAGGTTGGAGACGTGGTTAGACATGAAAACGTAGCTCTGGGCGGGATCGAGGCGGTCGAGTCCGACGGCCACGACCTTGACGCCGCCCAGGCGCACGCCGGCGCGCGCTCCCCACATGGCGATGCGGTAGAGGAAGGCGACCTTACCGCTGAGGAAGGTCCAGGGAAAGCCGATGAGGGCGGCGGCGGGGACGAAGAGCGACCAGAAGGCGAGCACCAGGAGCCAGCGCAGCACTAGCGTCCCCCGGGGGGCTGGTCCTCGCCGGCGAGCCAGGCGGCCTGGCGGGCGCGCTGCGCGGGCGAGGGATCGGGCATCTCCAGGATCTGGAAGTCGCTGCGGGTGGCGCCGCCCAGGCGGAACTTGAGTTCGCGGGAGCCGCGGCGTCCGGTGACGCGCAGGCGCACCTGATCGCCGATGCGCTGCGAGGCGAGCACGTCCTCGACGTCGCCCTCGGGGGGCTTGCCGTTGATGGCGAGGACGGTGTCGCCGGCGACCAGGCCGGCGCGTTCGGCGTCGCTGCCCGGATTGACGATCACCACCACCGGAGCGCTGTCGAAGTTGCGCACCGCGAGGAAGCCCGGGTCCACCACCGCGATCTGGCGCTGCTCCAGGCGCAGGCCCACGGTGGAGAGCAGCGCGTCGTAGGGCAGTTCCTGGGTCCCGGCCACGTAGGGCTGGAAGAACCAGTCGAACTTCTTGCCGGTGACCGCCTCCACCGCCTGCTCGACCCCGGCGGTCTCGGGAAAGAAGATGCTCTCCTGGGCGTAGCGGCGGTTCATGTACTGGAAGACGTCGCGCAAGGACTTCTGGCCGCCGGTGTCGCGGCGGATGGCGAGGTCGAGCAGCACGCCCAGGATCTCGCCCTTGTTGTAGTAAGAGACGCTGCGCTCGGGCAGGCGGTAGGAAGGATACTTGTCGAACCAGGTCTCCAGGCTGGATTCCTCGGCCGACTGGGTGAGGTGGGCGGGGCGAAGCTGCAGGTTGCGCACCTCGCGCGAGAGCAGGGAGAAGAACTGCTCCGGGGTGATCATGCCGGCGCGCAGCAAGGTGTAGTCGGCGACGGTGGAGGTGACGCCCTCGCTCCACCACAGGGCGTCGGTGTAGTTCTCCTTGGTGTAGTCGACCGGCTCCAGGCCCTGGGGGCGGATGCGCTTCACGTTCCACAGGTGGAAGAACTCGTGGGCGGTGATGCTCTCGAAGCCCACAGGATCGTCCTTGAGGCGCTCGGCGCTGAGCTCGATGGCGCAACTGAAGGCGTGCTCCATGCCGCCGCCGCCGATGGCGTTGCGCGGCAGGTGGTAGAGGAAGAGGTAGTCGGAGAAGGGGCGGTCGCCCATCCAGGCCACCTCGGTGGTGACGATGCGGCGGACGGTCTGCTTGATCCAGTTGAGGTCGTAGTCGTGGGGATCGTCGCCGTCGACGACGATGCGGTAGGTGGCGCCGCCCTCCTGGAAGGAGGTCTCGTCGAAGGTGCCCAGCTCGATGGGGGCGTCGACCAGGTGGTCGTAGTCGCGGGCGGCGAAGGTGCCGCCGCCGCCCGGCAGCAGCGGCTTGAGCGAAGGCAGGGTGGTGGCGATGCGCCACTGGCCGGGGACGTCGCTGAAAGTGACGGTCATCTGCGAGCCGCGGGCGTCGAGCGGGTACATGAGGATCTCGGCCAGGTTGAGGAAGCAGTGCTCGAGGTTGAGCTGGGCGCCATAGGGGCCGGGCTTGTCGGCGTACATGTCGTACTCGATCTCGGCGCCGCTCTCGGCGCCGGAGATGCGCCAGGTGGTCTTGTCCACCTTGTGGACGGGGAGAGGACGGCCGGCGTCGTCGTGGGCGCGGACCACCCGCACGTCCTGGGCGAAGTCGCGCACCTGGTAGAGCGCGTTCCAGACAGGGAGCTGGAGGTCGCGCTCGGCGGAGGTTCCGGCCAGGTGGATGCGCACGTGGATGACGTGCTCGCGGGCGCGCGCCAGCGAGAGGTAGTAATCCACCGGCGGAGCGGCGTGGGCGGCGGTGAGAGCCAGAAGGACGAGGGCGAGAGGAGCGAGCTTGCGGCGGGTCACGAGCGGGCGGAGACCTCCTGCTTGAGGCGACGCGGCAGTTTCTCATAGATGCCACCAAAACCGCCGTTGGAAAGGATGGCCACTACATCGCCGGAGCGCAGCTCGGGAGCGACGGCGGCGACGATGGCGTCGGCGTCGGGGAGTTCGCGGGCGGGACGGGCGGCGCGCTGGAGTCCGGCCACCACCGCGGAGGTTTCCAGGCGCTCGGCTTCGGGCACGGCTTCGGGGCGATAGACGCTGGCGATCACGATCTGGTCGGCGAGGGCGAGGCTGCGCACCAGCTCGGCTTCGAAGACCTTGCGGCGCAAGGTGTTGGAGCGGGGCTCGAAGATGGCCCACAGGCGGCGGCCGGGATAGCGCACGCGCAGCGCCTCCAGGGTGCCGGCGATGGCGGTGGGATGGTGGGCGAAGTCGTCGATGATGGTGACGCCGTCGACTTCCGCCTTGACCTCCAGGCGGCGCTTCACGCTCTTGAAGCTGCGCAGGGCGTCGGCGATCTTCTCCTTGGGGATGGCGCAGGCGGTGGCCATGGCGGCGGCGGCGGTGGCGTTGAGCACGTTGTACTCGCCGGCGAGCGGGAA
>DASPRL010000011.1 GCA_035624475.1 Terriglobales bacterium | reverse complement strand
AAGGTGCGCTCGCGGCGCGCGCTCAATTCGTGGATGGCGCGAGCCACCAGCTCCTTGCCGGTGCCGGTGTCGCCCAGGATGAGCACGGCGGCGTCCGTGGGCGCCACCGTCTCCACCTGCTTGAGGATGTTCTTCAGCGCCGGGCTCTGGCCCACGATCTCCTCGAAGTTGTACTCGCTGCGGATCTCGTCATCGAGGTAGAGCTTTTCTTCCGCGAGCTTGTCCTTCAATTCGGCGATCTGGCGGAAGGCGAGAGCGTTCTCGATGGCGATGGCCACCTGGGCGGCCACCTGGCTGAGCAGTTCCACGTCCTCGGCGCGGAAGGCGGACGCGCGCAGGCTGGCCACGCTGAGCGTGCCCAGAGTGGCGTTGCGGGTGGTAAGCGGGAGCCAGCAGGCGGACTTCACGCCTTCGGCCAGCATGCGGCGCGTGATCTCGGAGGGAAACTCGGCCAGCTCCAGGTGGTCCACCAGGAGCGGCTGGCCGGTGGAGAAGCACTGTCCGGTGGGCGAGCCTTCCACCGGGAAGTAGAACTCCTCGTGGACCAGGCCCCTGCCGCTGGGGAAATCCAGGGCGTGGAGGCGGAGCTGGCGGCGCTCGGGATCGTAGAGGGCGAGGCTGGAGTAGTCGTGGGCGACCACGCGTCCCAGCGAAGCGGAGATGGCCGGGAAGAGTTCCCTCACCTCGCGGTTAGAGACCAGGACGTTGCTGATCTCCAGCAGCAGGCGCAGGCGGTCGCGCTCGCGGGCGAGGGCGTCGCGGGCGCTGTGCGCCGCCTGCAGGTTGAGCACACCTTCGACCGCCACCGCCACCTGCTCGGTGACGCGGCGCAGGAATTCCAGGTCGGCGTCGCCGAAGGCGTTCTCCCGGAGGCTGGCGAACGTGAGCCCGCCCAGTCGGCGCTGGGCGGTGGTGAGTGGCAGCGAGCAGCAGGACTTGATGCGGCGCTCGCGCAGGAAGGCCATGACCTTGGGAAAGCGGGTCTCCCGCTCCACGTCGGGGATGACCAGCGGCTCCTGGTGCTCGAAAGCCCAGCCAGTGGGACCTTCGCTGGCGGGCATGGCCATGGGCAGGGGCGCGGGCAGCGCGGGATTGCGCGCCGCCAGCAGGTTCAGGCGCATGAGGTCGCGCTCCGGATCGTGCATCACGAAGAGGAGAAAGTCGCAGGGCACCACGCGCGGCAGCCGCAGGGCCAGGTCGTGGAAGAGCCCGGGCAGGTCGCGGTGCAGGATGAGGGCGTCGGAGACCTCGAGCAAGGCCTGGTAGCGCTCGACGTCCGAAGCACCCTTGGCTGGTTCCCCTTGCGGCATTGGCGGAGAAGGTAACACGGTTTCGACTCGCGGCGGAAGGGCGGCTGCCCCGTAGAGCCGGCCACTACAATAGCCTCAGCGACGCTCTCGCCCGTGGGGGCGGGTGCGGGCGAGATGCGGGAGGCGGTGCCATGGGTCAGCTGCTGCGCGCGATCTGGCTGCCGGCAGCGGTCATCCTGGCGATCTGGGGATGGCTATGGCTGGACCGGCGCATGGCCTGGCACGGCCCGCAACAACAGCTCCTCGGCGGCGTGCTGCTGGTTTTGGGGAGCATGCTGGTCCTGTGGTGCTTCTGGCTCTTCCTTCACCTAGGCAAAGGCTCGCCCCACCCCTTCGTAGCCAAGACGCAGCGGCTGGTGAGCAGCGGACCGTACGGCTACGTGCGCAATCCCATGATGTGGGGAGTGGGAGCGATCCTGATCGGCCTGGCGCTCTGCCTGGGATCGGTGGGGCTGTGGTTCGGGTTCGCGGGATTCGTGGTGTTCCTGAGGTTCTTCGTGCGCGGCTACGAGGAGCCGGACCTGCGGCGGCGCTTCGGGGCGGAGTACGAGGAGTATTGCCGGCGAGTACCGCGCTGGTGGCCGCGGCTGCGGCGCTAGCCGGTCACCTTCCCGCGGCCAGGCCGTGGTCGTCCAGGTTGGCCAGGGTGGTGTTGGGGAAGTAGTGCTCGAGGATCTGGCGGAAGGAAGAGCCGTGGGCGGCTAGGTCGGCGGCGCCCGCCTGGCAGAGGCCGAGGCCGTGTCCGGCGCCGCGGCCGCGCACCACCACTTCCCCGCCCTCCCGGCGCGCCTGGTAGTCGGCGCCGGGGACGGCGGACCATCCCAGTTCGCGGCCCACGGCGAGCCGCGCGCGCTCCGATCTGGCTCCCAGCAGGGGCTCACCCTCAGCGGGATCGAGCCGGCTCTCCCAGACGGGCGAGCGCTTCTGGCAGTAGGGACAATCCACCGCGAAGTAAGGATATCCGTCGGCGCGCAGTCCGAGCTCCGCCAGGGTGTGGGTGCGTCCGCCGCAACTGGCGGAGTAGAGGGCGGGCAAAGTCGCGCCCTGGTAGGCCAGCACCCAGCCGCGGGTGGACTGGGCCGCCAGCCAGGCGAGGGAGCCCTGCTGGGGCGGCTGGCGCAGGAACTGGCAGTGGGTGGTATCGCAGAAGTCGAAGCGGGGATGGCGGCCGCGGGTGGCGGCGTAGTAGGAGCGCGTGACCACGGCCTGGGCCTTCAGAGCCTCCAGGGGCGCGCCCGGAGGACTCTCAGCGGCGACGGCGGAGGCGACGGCCACTTCGCGGTCCATGACCACCACCGCCTCCAGTTCGTGCGGGCGCGGCGCGATCTCCAGCACGCCACGATAGCGGCGCTCGATCCTTCCGGGGACGGCGAGGAGGAAGTCGGCTTCGCCGCTGCGCGCGCGCACTCGCACCGAGGCGGCGGTACGTCTTCCCTGCCCCGCGACGCACTCGATCGCCGATGGGCGCAGGCGCAGGCGGACGCTCTGCGTTCCCTCCAGCGTCCAGCGATGGGCGCCACATTCCACCCGCAGAACATCGCCGGCGGGGCGTACGGTGAACTCGCGGGGGTGAAACAAGCCGAGGACGCCGATGCGGACGCTGTCCTGGGCGGCGAGGTGCGGCGCCCCCGCCAGGGCGAGCAAGGCGGCGGCGATGATCGGGCGCCGGCTCATGGGCGGCCTCGCTCGAGGTCGCGAAGCATCTTGCCCGCGGTGACGGCGGCGTGCGAGCCGGGCTGGCCGTGCAGGCGCACCAGCAGCGCCAGCCGCGGCGACTCCGCAGGGTACAGCACCAGGGCGTAGCCGTCGCCGGGAGCGCGGAGGTTGTGCACGCAGGGCGCGGTGCCCGTCTTCGAGAGCGCGGCCTCGCCGCCCAGGGCGCGGTCCACGCCTTCGCCCGTGCCCAGGCGGGCGGAGAGGGCCATGCCCGCCACCACCTCGCGCACGCCTTCCTCGCCGCGGCGGCGGGCCAGCTCGACGTAGGCTCGCGTCAGGGCCAGCGGCGACGCGCGCCAGTAGTTCCCTTCTCCGATCAGCGCCGCGGGCGGAACCCGCTCGGCGGGGCCGTCCAGGCCGAAGCGCGCCAGCACCGCGTCCACGTCGCGGGGATGAAGCTGGGCGGCCAGTTGCGCGAAGTAGCTGTTGCAGGAGTGGGCCACTGCCTCCTGGATGCCGAGGCGGCCGTGACCGCGGGGCAGCCAGCAGACGCGCCCGTCGCAGCGGTAGACGGGAAAGTCGTAGTGGTGGGCGGCTCCATAAGCCAGCGCGGTGAAAGGCTTGATGAGAGATCCGACGGGTACAGGCTGCGCGGGCGACTCCCAGCGCGCGGCCAGCAAGCCGCCGCTGCGGGCGTCGAGCAGGAGATAGGAGACATCCGGCGTAGAGAAATCGCGGGCCAGGATGCGGGCGGCGGCCTGGCCGAAGAGGGCGTCGGGCGAGGCGGGAGCCGCGGGCTGGGCCGGCCGCAGGGGCGCGGCCAGCGCCACCACCGCGATCATCCACCCCAGCCTCTTCATGGCACCAGGCGATAGACCACGATCTGGGTGACGGTCGCGCCGCGGTCGTGCACTACGATCTGCTCGGACTGGAGCGAGCCCAGAGCGCGGCTCAGGCTGGCCATGTTCTCGGAGAAGAACATGGGCTCGTGCTCTCCGGATTGATCGCCCGCAGCCTGGGCCGCCTGCGGCTGGTCGATGAGCCGGGTCATGCGCGCGAAGTTCTCCGCCTCGCGGGAGTGGCGGAAGCCGGCGGCGTAGCTGGCGCCTTCCGCGGACGGCGGCTGCGAGAGGCGGGCCAGCACCGGGGCCAGCGACTCGGGTGAATCCGCCAGGATGAGCAGCTTGCCGCGCGTGGCCAGGGAGAGATGCATCAGGCCGTCCATCTGGTAGGAGGCGTTGGCGCCCTGGCCGCTCGCGCTCCAGGTCACGCCCAGGCGCGAGGTGGTCCACAGGCCCTCGACCGCGAAGCTGAGCGAGTCGCGCACGGCGGCGGCATCCCAATCGGAGGCAGCCAGCAGGACGACGGCCGACTGTGAGTTCACAAAGACGCCGTCGGGGAGTTTGCGGGTGGATTCCACCTGCAGGACGGCGCGCAAGCCGGCGGCGTCGAGCAGCTTCTGCAGGGGGCCGGTGCCCAGCTTACCCGCGGCCGCGGCGGCGACGGGTGGCTGATCGATGCGGGTCTCGAGGTCGGCGGCATTGCCCGTCTCGCCGCTGCCCACGCTGACCGGTGCCGGCGCTTCCTTGGAGGGCGGGGCGGCGCCCGACTGCGGCGCCAGGATCTTCTGCTGGATGAGCGCGAGGGCCTGGGCAGAGCTGGGATTGGCGGAGGCCAGGTAGAAGCCGGCATCGTCGGGAGCGAGGCGCAGGACTTCGGCGACTCCGGCCTCGTTCTGCTTGACGGCGGCGTCGTCGGTGGCGGGCGTCTGCGCGCGCAGCAGCACGCGCTCCTCGCGGTACTCGCCGGCGGAGCGCCGCAGGTCGGTGAGGGCGGCGCTGTACTGCTTCAGCTCGGTGATGTTCTGTTGGATCCAGTAGGTGCGGAAGTGCGGAGTCTTGACCAGCACCGGCATGTTGAGCACCAGGCGCAGGTCGCCGGGGGAGCTGGCGGCGCGCGCGGCCTGGTCGAACCAGCCCTCGGAGGCCACGGTGCGTCCCTGCTGGCCGTTGATGAGCTGGATGGCGCCCGCGATCAGGTCCTCGCGGGTGGCCAGGAGCAGGTAGTCGCCGGCCACGCCGAAGCAGACCACGCGGCCGGACTGCGGGTCGGTGCGCACGTAATAGGCGACGCCGGCCACGCTGCGCGGCTGGAAGTCGCCGCGCTTCTGCCAGAGCTGGCTTTGCATGGCGCGCGCCGAGGGCATGCGGGTGAGATAGAGGAACTCGAGCTTGCCGATGTCGTAGAGGGCGAGCGCGGACTGGCCGCCCGCCACCTGGTCGACCAGGGCCATGTCGGGCGGGACGCCGGCGGCGCCGGCGAACTCCTTCTGCGCCTGCTCCAGACGGAGCAGGAGGCGCGAGCGGGAGAAGACCTGGTAGTTGTCGCTCTTGAGCCACGCCTGCTTGGTGGCAGAGGCGTTCCAGTCCTTCACCAGGGAGGAGAAGTCGTTGGCCTGGAGATAGAGCAGCGGCCCGGCAGGAACGAGCTCGGCCATGGGTCGGGTGGCCTGGGCGCGCGACTGGAAGAAGGCGACGGCGCCGAGGCCGAGGATGACGGCACTCGTCAGCGTAAGTGCCCAGAGTCTCTTCACAGCGCACCTCCTGACCGCGCCGGGGCCGATGGTTTCTTGCGTGGGGGCGGAGGCGCGGGCCTCGCTTGCGCTACCAGCCGCGGGCGCACCACGCGGTCCTGCTCCAGGGCGTCGTGGATCACGGGAGCGCGCGACTGGTTCCGCTTCACCCGGGCCAGGCGCAGGTCCACGGAAGCCAGCGCCTTGCGCAGGGCGGCGCGCGCGGCCGCGTCCGGCTGCAGCCGGATGGCGGAGCGGTACTGCTGCTGCGCCGGCGCGAGCTGGTCGAGCCTGTCGTAGGCGCGGGCCAGGTCGGCGGCCATGGCGGCTTGCTGCGCTGCGCTGAACTGCCCGCCCACCAGGAAGCGTTCGCGCCCAGAGAGATATTCCTGCGGCTGGGGGACGGCTTCCGCCGCCGGCGCCTCGGCCTCAGATTCCCCGGAAGCCTCGGCCTCCGCGCTCTGGTCGCTCTCTTCCTCCGGCTGCGCCTCTTCTTCCTCCGGCGCCTGATAAGCGGGCTCGGCGGCCTCGCGGTAAGCCGCGAAGGCGCCGCCCGCCATGACCGGCTGCGCGACGCCCAGGGCCAGGCCGTAGCGGCCGGCTTCGACCGCGGTGTGCAGCAGCAGCGGCCGGGCCTCGTCGCCGGTGGGACGCAGGGCCAGCGCCTCGCGCAGCAGCTTGATGCGCGTCTCCCTATCTTTGTTGAGGGCCGGGGCCTCGGCGGCCTCCTCGCGCGCCTGGAAGTAGAAGGGCTGCTGCGCTTCTACCGGAGTGACGGGAGTGCCGCGGGCCAGCAGCGCCAGTTCCCCGCTACCGGGACTTCCGGCTGGACACTTGGCTTGGGCGCAGGCCAGGGCGGCGGAGATGCGGGTGGCGTAGGGCTGGTCGCCGGCGGCGGCGGCCGCGGCCAGGGCCTTCTGGGACTCCTCGACCTGCTGGCCGGCCTTGATACGCATCTGGGCGAGCTGCACCTTGGCGACAGCGTCCCAGGGCGTGGCCTGGACGTAGTCGGCCAGGAAGGCGCTGGCTTCGGCAGGATGCCCCTTTCCGGCCAGCAGCGAGGCGGCCTGCGGCATACCCTCGAAAGACG